>DATBFI010000509.1:0-3192 GCA_036558585.1 Chitinophagaceae bacterium | reverse complement strand
TATGAAAAAGAAAACATATTTCTTTCCGGTTTTAGCATTTACCATTGTCACCTTTATGGCCTGTGCTAATGGCGGAAATGCGCCAGGTCCGCATGATTCTGCCGATAATTCTCTACCGGCAAAGGTTGATAGCGACAGTCTTAATAATGCGCTCACAGATACGTTGCACGATAATAAGGACACCATGCATCCTTAATTGCAAAATCTGCAAAATAAAACCTGTGAGGTTCAAAGCCTTACAGGTTAAGCCTTGTTCTGCAACAAGAGTCTTACAATGTTTTTAAATATTCTATTACAGCTTTTCTTTCCGCATCCGTAAGATCATCGGCAAAATAATGGCCATAATTCCCATAACCTGGTTTGTCTGTATTATATACTTTTTTATTGTTGTCGTCCGGTTTCTCTTTCACTTTAAATTTCCAGCCCACCTGCTCATAATCATACTCTGGATATTTAAAATCTCTTTCCCAATATTTTGGTCGCAGTTTACTGTTAAGCAGTGCTTCCAGGGTTGGCACAGATGCATTATGCAAATAGGGTGCGGTAACCCACACACCGTCTAATGGCGGCGCTATATAACCACCAAAAGGTTCAAGCTTCGCAGGATGGTCTCCGTTTGCATACCAGCTCCTGTTAAACCAATCAATAAATTTTGGATTTTGATAATTGCTTTTGAATAGCAGCGAATCAGTTTTAATAATATTCTCAGGTATCAACAGGTTAGGATATTTTCCATTAGCTCCGTACTCACCATGGCATTTACTGCAATAATTGATAAATACCATTTTTCCCCGGGTTACCAGAGGTGTGTCAACCGGGTAGGGATATGGCGGAGGATTAAGAGATTTAATATAAGCAAGCACGTCGCCAAAATGAGTGAACGTTTGTGCGGCTTCTGCAGTATCTTTTACGGTAAGCAAATTGCTCAGCATCAAAAATTTTCCAAAATCACCTCTGCCAAAGCCATTATAAAACATTGCGTTTTTTTTCTTCAGTAACCACCAGGCAGGAACATCGGTGGGAATTACTTCATCCGGTATTTCTAAAAGAGCCGTATCACTCCAGGCAAGCGTTTCAGGGTCCCTGTGTGCCACTAAAAGAACAGCAAGCCTGTCAGCAGCATTTACTCCCTGCACCTCGGTCTGCAACTGTGATGCTATAGCTTTAAAAGTGCGTAAAACAGGTAAAGCGGCTTTATACTGGTTAGGAGAGAAGGTTTGCATTACCCTGGTAGCAGCTTTACTTGGGAGGTTATTTAACTTTACTGTTTTTGTAAAATCCATCATTGAGTTTCCAAGACCAATACACAACTTGCCATCAAATACCTGGGCATGGCATTGCAGGCAGTTAGGCACTACGACCTCAACTTCATTATCAGCAGTAACTACATTAAAACTATAATCAACAGTTGCATTCTTGCCGGTTCTGTTTAAATAATTCTTTTTGTCCTTTCCATTAAGAAGAAGAAAATAACCATAGGCGGGTCCACTTTTCACATAATCACCGGTAATTAGATATTCATACCCTTTTGCTGTATCGCCGCTGCGTTGTTCACTTGGAGGTATATATACAAGGTCATTGCCAATATTGCTTTTTCTAATTGCGGAAACACATACAACGATTAAAGATGAAAGTATAATCAGCACTATCCATTTTCTCTTCACTTTCATAATGGGGAGTTAAGCAATTTATATTTGCAGTTCGCACAAAAAATAATGCCGTAATTTAAAAAAAGATTTGGTAGAAAGACATGCTGCTCACCACGAATTTCACAAATGACTAACAGTGTATCGTACAAAAATTTTTATTGTTTCTTGAAAAAGCATTGAGAAAGTTAAAATAAGTACTATTGGTAAAATTTTTTTTATTCGCTAAAGTATCCTTTCGCTGAAAGCAGGAGAGAATGTTTTATAAAATTTTTGTAATGTGATCATTATGAAAGTAAGCGTCAGACTATAAAAAAAATTGTGGCCGTAGAAATGTGTACTTACTGAACCAGGTTTATGATAGGACATACTTTAATTGATGCCATAAAAAACCGAACTTTGAACCCGCCTGCCGGACGGGCAGGGAGCGTGGCAACGAAAGTTGAGAAGCGATATCGAAGCCTGTCTCATAAAAAAATTTCTCACTCACCAGCTGCTTCCACCGCCACCGCCAAAGCCTCCGCCTGAAAATCCTCCGCCCCCAAAACTTCCCCCGCTGCTGCCACTGCTGCTGGGTGCACTGTAAAAGGTTCTTGACATTTCGTTCATAGAGTGGTCGAGACTGTTCATGAAGTTCATAGTGTTGAAAGTAGTGTAATTACCTACGTACCAATGAGGTGGTGGCACATCAAGACCTTTTAGTTTATCTTTCCATTCATCTGCAATACCAAAAACAATTGCATATGGTAATACCTTGTCGAAATAATGCTCATCCTCTTTCAGGAATTCTGCAAGACGGTCTTTTTCCACCGACTTTATAAACTCTTTAAAGCCCAGTAATTTTTGATAAAGCAGCGTTCCTTTTTTTGTTTTCTTTTTCATGAGCAATCCAAATATTAAAGTGAGTATGCCGCTCACTAACAGGGCTATGGCACACCACGTATATCCCTGCCATACGCCTAACAACATACCGCCGCCATAAATGAGGAAACCGATACTTAAAAGAACAAACAACCAAACAAGCCATAATGAGGATGTAACATAATAATCATTTTTATTTATTTCCGACTTGAGCTGGTCTTTTGCTTTATTCATTGTTTTATACAAAACATTTTTCAGATCACGTAACTCCACTGTGTTGCCGGTAGCAAAAATTCCATTGAATAATGTTCGTTCAAAATTCATTGTATCGAAAGGCAGATCTTTTAACTTTATAAAAGTGTACTCTTTATTTTTTATAAGACCAAATAAAGAACTCTTTTCGGTTTCTTTTACCTGCAGGTAACCCCCGGCACCCCAATACGGAACCAGCGCTGTAAGGTCTCTTCTGTTCAGCGTATCATCTATAACGTATCCGGAAATACTCGGACTAACATCTTGCGGCGGATAATATTCTGTTTGAACTGTTGGCTTTTCATCTTTGCCCCATTTCCTCCACGCTAAAAACATCAATATAAGAACACCTGCCGGCAAAATCATCCACCAGATGCCCAGCAAGCTATAATCCGGTTGTATCAAAAAGTCTTTTGGCAGAACGATACCTACG
>DATBFI010000508.1:0-6539 GCA_036558585.1 Chitinophagaceae bacterium | reverse complement strand
GGTTAATATACGATGGAAGCATCAGGAAGATGAATTCACCGACTTCAATACGGAATATCTTATCCCGCACCTTGAATCTACGAGAGGACCAAAACTTGCAGTGGCTGATGTAAACAAAGATGGTCTCGATGATTTTTTTGTTTGCGGAGCAAAAGGTCAGCCCGGCTGCCTGATGATACAAACAAAAGACGGAAAGTTTATAAATTCAGATACTGCAGTGTTTAGTAAAAACAAGTCGGGTGAAGGAGTAGACGCTGTTTTTTTTGATGCCAATAATGATGGCAACCCGGATTTGTATGTAGTAAGCGGTGGAAATGAGTATGAGGATGGCAACCCCGGCTTAGCCGATCATTTATATTTAAATGATGGCAAGGGAAACCTGTCTGCCGAGAAGGTGGGTTTTAACGAACCAGTAAATGCTTTGCCCTCGATCCTGACCAATAAATCCTGTGTTGCCGTTGCAGATATAAACAAGGACGGCTACCAGGATATTTTTGTGGGCGGGCTTGCTGATGCAAAAAATTATGGATATCCTCAATCATCTTATTTATTATTGAATGACGGCGAGGCAGGTTTTAAAGTGGCTGATGAATCTGTGATTTCATTAAAGGAAACCGGAATGGTTACTTCATCTTCGTTTGCTGATATAAATAATGACGGATGGATGGATTTGATAGTGACAGGCGAGTGGATGCCCGTAAAAATATTTATAAACAACAAAGGTTTTTTTAAAGCTTCAGAAATCCCGCAATCCACCGGTCTGTGGCAAGCAATTTATATTACCGACGTTAACGGCGACGGGTATAAAGATATACTGGCCGGTAACTGGGGACATAATTCAAAATTGTATGCAGGTAAAAACGGTCCCCTGAAATTATATATAAACGATTTTGACCATAATGGTTCCGTTGATCAGATAATGACTTATAACATTCATGGAGAAGAATATCCATTTCTCGCAAAAGATCAACTGGAACCGGATCTGCCTGTATTAAAGAAAGCACATTTAACATATGGTGAAGTAGCGGGTAAAACAGCACAATTCATGCTTGGCGATTTATTCAAGGATTATAAAGAACTAAAGGCTGAAACGCTTAGCTCCTCCTGCTTTTTAAATGACGGCAAAGGAAGCCTGTCTGCCGACAAGGCAGGTTTCAAAAGAACAGAGTTACCGGATGAATTGCAGCTTGCGCCTCTTTTTGCATTTACCTCCTTTCCTTATGATAGCAGCAACACTTATTTTTCAGCAGGTAATTTTTATGGTGTGTTACCTTATGAAGGGCGTTATGATGCAATGATTCCCACATTTTTTTCTTATCATAATGCACAATTTAATGTTCAGTCAAATCTTCCCTTCATTGACGGAGAAGTGCGGGATGCAAAATGGATTAACTATTCAGGTGGTAAGAAGGTATTAGTTATTGCCCGTAACAATGATCAACTAATTTTTTTGAAACCAATAAAAGGGTGAACTGCGCAGAGGTCATATACAGCCTGGCTCATGTAAATAAGCAGGGACTTAATTCACCTGGATATCTCTTCATTTTTGATAGCGAGAATTCAGGGATTTTCTAAAAACAGTATCATGAAAAGAAGAAAATTTTTGCAGGCCACGACCATACTTCCTTTTTTTGCTGAAACAGTTTTTGGAAAAAATTCATCACGCGTAGATCGTTTCGACAAAAATATTTTACGCGCTTTTAAAGATACCGGTCAACGGGATTTCTTTTATAAACCCGTTGATGCCTGGGCAGCAGATTTTATTCCTTTATATGATAAGGAAGAATTCCAGTTATTTTATCTGCTTGACTGGAGAGACAAAGAGAAGCATGGTGAAGGCACTCCCTGGTACAGGATCTCGACAAGAGACTTTGTAAATTTTACTGAGCACGGCCAAATGATCCCGCGCGGTACTGAAAAAGAGCAGGACTTATATGTTTTTACCGGGTCAGCTATTAAAGCTAACGGACAATATCATATTTTTTACACTGGTCATAATCCGCACCTGAGAGAGCAGGGAAAACCGGAGCAGGGTATAATGCATGCGGTAAGCGAGGATATGGTACAGTGGAAAAAAATTCCGGAGCATACATTTTTTGCACCGGCCGATAAATATGAACCGCATGACTGGCGTGATGCTTTTGTATTCTGGAATGAAGATGCGAAAGAATATAACATGTTACTCGCCGCAAGGTTTAAAACTGGTATTCCAAGACGAAGAGGCTTAACAGCACTTTGCACATCTAAAGATTTGACGAAGTGGGAAGTGAGAGGGCCGTTTTATGCTCCTTCACTTTATTTCACACATGAGTGCCCTGATTTATTTAAGATCGGTGACTGGTGGTATCTTCTGTTTTCTGAATTTACCGATCTGGTCAGAACCCGCTATAGAATGAGTCGTTCTTTGAGCGGGCCCTGGGTCCTTCCGGAAAGAGATGATTTTGACGGCCATGCTTTTTATGCAGCAAAAACAGCCTCCGACGGGAATAATCGTTTCATTTTTGGCTGGAATCCCACGCGCACAGGTAGTAAAGATAACGGTACCTGGAATTGGGGAGGAAACCTTATTGTTCATGAAATTCAGCAGGAAAATAACGGCGAATTAACGGTGCGCGTTCCTCAAACAGTGTCTGACGCGTTCAGGAATAAAGTTGATTATTCATTTGAAAGTGGTATTGAAAATGTCCGGGTCGGGAATGATGTGATGACTCTGCAGGCTGCAGGAACTTTTATCTCTGCACTTGCGGGTAAGACGCCCACTACATGTAAAATAAATGCAACCATACAGTTTGAAAAGAATACAAAAGAATGCGGGCTAATGCTTCGCTGCAGCGATAACATGGAAAGGGGTTATTACATAAAGCTTGAACCTAAAGAAAACAGGCTGGTATTTGATATGTGGCCACGTGACAGGTCGGAAGTATTTAATATGATAGAATTAAGCAGGAATATCAGGCTAACCGCTGATACAGCAGTCGACATGGAAGTATTGATTGACGGAAATAAAGGCGTTGCTTATGTGAATAACATTATAGCAATGAGCTTTCGTGCCTATGATATTACAGAAGGAAACTGGGGTGTATTTGCATCGCAGGGCCCGGCCTCATTTAAAGATGTGAGTATTTCAACCTTATGAGACCCGGCTTCTTCAAAAAAATCTAATTCATGTGTTATGAAAAAACAATTGCTTCTTAGTTTGTTTTTTACTCTTGTTACCATTTTATTATTCGCGCAGGATAACCAAAAAGAAACACCGCAATGGCGACCGGTGTACCACTTTACACCTCAAAAAAACTGGACGAATGATCCTAATGGATTGCTCTATTTAAATGGGGAATATCATTTGTACAATCAGCAAAATCCCTACGAAAATAAATGGGGGCACATGAGCTGGGGTCATGCTACGAGTAAAGATCTAATCCACTGGGATCATTTGCCGATAGCAATTCCTGAAAAAATTGATAAGGATACAACATGGATCTTTTCCGGTTGTGCAGTATGGGACAAAAACAATACAAGCGGCTTTTGTAAAAATGGCGGTTGCATCGTAGCTGTTTACACCGCAGATCAGCCCAACTTAAAAAAAGAATCGCAGTTTATTGCATACAGCAATGATGGAGGTCTAACATATACCAATTATGAAAAGAATCCAGTGATTGATTTGCAGAAAAGAGATTTTCGCGACCCAAATGTAATTTGGCTGGAAGATCAAAAGAAATGGTTGATGACCGTTGCCCTGCCAAGAGAACGGAAGGTCCAATTTTATAGTTCGGCAAATTTAAAAGAGTGGAATCTTCTAAGTGAATTTGGAGGTCATGAAGGTGATATAAGAAGAATATGGGAATGTCCTTCACTAACACCGTTACCTGTTGATGGGAATGCTGCCAAAATTAAGTGGCTGCTCATGGTATCATCAGGTAATCAAAATGCGGAAACAGGGATGCAATATTTTATCGGGGATTTTGATGGTAAATCATTCACCAATAATTATCCACCCGATAATAAAATGTTTGTTGATTATGGAAGCACTTTTTATGCAGCCATACCATGGAACAATTTGCCGGATAATAAAAAGATAATGATCGGCTGGCTGGTACCTACAAGAACAGAAACATACCCCTGGCGCGGTCAGATGTCTATTCCGAAGGATTTAGTTTTAAAGACAACACCTGACGGAATAAAGCTCTTTCAGAAACCCGCTTTGGTTATAAGAGATGCTCTTTCGAAATTGCCTCCTGATAAAACAATGTTGAAAAAAAACCTCGTAGTAAATGACCGGGAGATAACACTAAATACGCAAACTGCTTTTAATACAAATACTAACTGGATTGAAACTGAATTTACTTTAGGCTCTGCAACAGATTTCGGATTTAAACTCGCGCAACAAAGAGACAGTAATGGAAAAGTAACAGATGAAACAGTAGTTGGTTACAACACAAAAAGTAATGAACTATACGTTAGTCATAATATAAATGGGCTTATAACAGGGACTGTACAAACGTTAATGATTAAACCCGCCAATAATAAAATAAAGCTCGAACTGCTTCTTGATAAATCTTCACTCGAAATATTTGCCAATGATGGCGAAAAAGTAATTACTACTTTAATTTTTCCCGATGCGGATGCAACGCAGTTCTCTGTTTTTGCAACAAAGGGAGATGTAAAAATTGATTCTTTGAAAATTTGGGATTTGAATGATTATTAAAAGAATCTTTAAATTTTAAAGACTGTGAATTTTATATTTTCATCTCATCAACAAGCAACACCATTAAACTTTGTAAAACGATTTACCAATACAGCTTTCTAAAAAAGTAAAAACTGATCGCATGAAGAAACCATTTTTTGTATTAGCGATTTTGCTTGTAAATGTAATAACAGATCCTTCATATGCTCAATCAGTATATCACGAGCAATATCGCCCCCAGGTTCATTTTTCACCAAAAGAAAAATGGACAAACGATCCAAATGGCATGGTGTATTACAATGGCATTTATCATTTGTTTTTTCAGTATTACCCGGATAGTACAGTTTGGGGTCCCATGCACTGGGGACATGCCATCAGCACAGATTTAATTCATTGGCAACAACAGGATATTGCTTTGTATCCTGACAGTCTGGGCTACATATTTTCAGGCAGTGCAGTGGTGGATAAAAATAATACATCAGGATTTGGCAAAAACGGGAAAGCGCCACTTGTTGCGATCTTTACCCATCATGATCCTGTCGGAGCGAAAGCAGGCAGAAACGATTTTCAAAACCAAAGTTTAGCTTATAGTCTTGATGAAGGGAAAACCTGGACGAAGTATTCGGGCAACCCGGTTTTGAAGAATCCGGGCATTACCGATTTTCGTGATCCGAAAGTGATGTGGTATGAGCCTCAGAAAAAGTGGGTGATGACACTGGCAACAAAAGATTACATAACATTTTATTCTTCACCTGACCTCAAAAAATGGACAAAAGAAAGTGAATTCGGGAAAGAGATGGGTGCACATGGTGGCGTGTGGGAATGTCCTGATCTATTTTCACTCGATGACAATGCCCGCCCGAACGATACAGTCGGGCAGAGAAAAAAAATCTGGGTGCTTATTGTAAACTTAAATCCGGGCGGTCCTAACGGAGGTTCGGCAACGCAATATTTTCTTGGTGACTTCAATGGCAAAACTTTTACTGCCTCTGATACTATCACGCGTTGGTTAGATTATGGTCCCGATGAATATGCCGGTATCACATGGTCAAATACCGGTGACAGAAAAATATTTCTTGGCTGGATGAGTAACTGGCTTTATGCCAATGTAGTGCCTACAGTTAAATGGCGAAATGCTATGACTTTGCCAAGAGAATTGAAAATAAAACATGTAAGCAATAATATGTTTCTAACTTCTGAACCTGTAAAAGAACTAAGTAAAATCGAATTAAAACCTAAAACATTTCAGGATATAATAGTTAATAAAAGTTTTGACCTGGCTGCAAAAACAGGACAGGTAGAATTGCCATGCCGTCTTGATCTTAGTGTTGAAAAACCAACAGATTTTTCTGTGGTGATTTCAAATGAGGCGGGAGAACAAATAGTAATAGGATATAATAAAGAACAAAACCAATATTTCATTGACCGAACCAGATCAGGCAAAACTGATTTTCAAAAAGATTTTGCCGGAAGGCATGTTGCACCACGGTTTGCGAGTAACGATGTAATAAACATATCACTTATTCTTGATGTTAGTTCAGTCGAATTGTTTGCAGATGATGGTTTATCTGTTATGACGGAAATTTTTTTCCCATCAAAACAATACAATCAAATTAACTTTCAATCATCAGGAGACGTTTCAATTAAGAGGTTAGAGTATGCTGCTTTAAATAGTATCTGGACTTTAAAATAATTTCATTGGACAACAAAAAGCAGCAACCTGAAGCAGCCATATTTAAAAGCTTGTTGTATACAATAAGAATTAGAATTATTCTGAACAACAACAGTACCCTGCGATTGAAATACCTAATTCTGCAAGAATAAAAAAAATTTGGCGACTTGAGATATTTTACTA
>DATBFI010000507.1:0-9264 GCA_036558585.1 Chitinophagaceae bacterium | reverse complement strand
CCGGTACAAAAAATTATGCAGGTCATAGCCTCATTCAAATGATATCAGGCGGATGTGCCATTCTCGAAAATTGGGATAGTCCAAACAGTTCTGGCAAGAGTATCAATTTTATTGATCCTGTAACAAATAAATGGAAACAATCGTGGGCAGGTTCTTACAAAAACGGCATCCAGGAATTTGTAAATGGTGAATATAAAGACAGCACCATGCGTTTTGAATATGAAACAAAAGATGCACAAGGACAAAAAATTATTGGAAGATTTATTTTTTACAACCAGGGACCAAACCAGGTGCGTCAATTCAATGAAACCTCAGCAGATAACGGAAAAACATGGACAACCAATTATGATTTCACTTACATAAGAAAAAAATGATTTGATAATAAAGAAACGTAAAACTATTTAAACGTTACTGCATCCACGTCTTTTATGAACCGGATAACACCGGGGAAAAAATGCATTTGATCATCCCACATGCACAAATGACTTCCTGCAGGGCAATAAAGATAGCGGCCCTTTTGTACCTGCGTGCTCATCCACTTCATGTGCTCAGGGTCCATAGTATCGAATTTAGCACCAACGGTCAGTGTTGGTGTTCTTATTTCATGAAGCCTTGATCTTATATCCCAACGGGCCAGCCTTCCTGCAACTCCAAACTCGCTCGGCCCCTGCATCAGAGTATAGATTTCTGTATTCAAATGATTAAAGCAGCGATTTACCGGGTCAGGCCATTCTTCAAGTCGGCACACATGCTGATGATAAAAATTAGGCATCAGGAGTTCCATATATTCGGGGCTATTAAAATCACCTCTTGCCTCAATTGCGCGAATGCTATCAAGCACTTTGGGGTCCATTTGTTTGGCTAAAACGTTTTCGGCGTATTTTCCATAATCAACCGCGCTTGCCATCATGTCGCAGATAATTAATCCCTTCAAATTATCCTGGTATTGTAAAGCATATTCCATAGCAAGGATACCACCCCATGAACTTCCGAGTAAATAAAAATTGTCTTTATTCAGTCCAAGCGCCCTGCGCACCTGTTCCACTTCATCCACAAAACGTTCTATGGTCCATAAACTGCTGTCTTTTGGCTGATCGGAGTAATAAGATCCGAGCTGATCATATTCGATCATTTCAAAACCTTCACGCGGGAAAAAACTTTCAAAAGATTCCATGTATTCATGCGTTGCTGCCGGGCCGCCATGCAACAGCAGTACTTTTATACGCGGATTATTGCCGATAGTTTTTGTCCACACTTTAAAATTGCCAACAGGAGTTTGGATGGGTATCATTTTTATACCTGCACTCTGTACGCCTGAATCTTTTGGTGCAAAATAATCATGAACAGATATGCTTTGAGACTTCACATGCTGATTACATACCGCAAGTACAACTATAAGGAGGGAAAACAGTTTTCTCATATGGTGCGTTTTAACCTGAAGTTAATAGGTTTATACGTAATTTTTTAAAGAAGAGATTTCAGAATAAATAAAATTCAGAGCAACGCTAAAATAACCCGGGACAATTCTCAAACCAGTTAAGGACAGGCTGATTGCTGCAGTCGGTTTTTTAAAAAAGGAAGTTTGGCAATTGTGATACTATCTGGTGCCCGTATCGTTATTGTCTTTATCCTTATTCTTCTTTCTTTTTTTAAACAATTCCAATCCTATTTTTATTTTTCCCGTGTCATCACTCTTTGCCCTCAGGTAAATGCTCATGCCCACTTTTGCATCTACACCTTTGTTGGTGGGTTTATATGACGGGTCCTGCCGTTTAAGATTGCTTATAGGGATCTGCATACTTATGTCCGTATTGCCCTTATAGCCATATACACCCTCTACGTACATCGTAATTGCAGTTGAAGCGACTTCCATACGTGGTATTTGCACCATGTTATCTTTTATAGTGAGTTTGTTTTTTAGTTCAGCAAATTCTATGTTTGAAAGATCACGATTTAAAAAAGCAATATCCTGTATCTTTTCCACAGGGATGAAGTTTATCAGCGCTCCATTCTTTATTGAAAAATCAACTGTTCCCTGCATAGAACCCGGGATAATGCGGCCATTGCTGCTTACATCAAAAGCAAGATCGGCATCTGCATTCATATTTCCCCGCACATTATGATAGCTGAGATCATTGAGGCCAAAATTGTCAAAGGCATAAAATAATTTTCTTACGTCCACACTTTGAACATTGAGTTTAGTAGTAGCATGATTATACCTGGAGTTTACCTGGCGTATATCACCGGTTACTGATAAATTACCACCGGCATGCAATAAGGTTGCCTTTTCTATATTCCATTCATTCGGGCGAAATGCGATTTGCGCTACTACATTGTCTGCATTAAAATTCTTCATATTAACGTGACTCGCTTTCACATTCAACTGAAGATTACCCTCGTTTAAAAAGTCATCGATTTTTTCTGCCGTTGCAGCAAGTTTACTTTTTCCTTTTTTACCACTCCTTTGCTTGCGGACTGAAAACAAGGACCTGAAATTGTCAAGATCAATAGAAGGTGTAAAAACATCACATACAATAGATGCCTTTGCGAGGTCTTCATTTGCAAGCCCGTTTACATTGCTGCCCCGGATATTTATTTCAAAATGATTTTGCTTTATATTACAGCTGAGACTATCTACAGTGATATTGTTTTGGGAAATAGAAACATTTCCGCTACAGTTGGTAAAAGTTAAATCCCGTGGTACATATACCAGTGCAGCATCCTGTAATTGAATATTTGCTGTGATCTTTGATAGTAAAGCAGGACTTGCAATCAACGGGCCATTATATTTCAGAAATAACTGTGCGGTTCCTCCTGTAAATTGTATCGTTTCCAAAGAAAGCTGATCGTTCAATGTTTCAAAACTGCATTGCGACAGAAAATTGAATTTAATAACGGGGTCATCCATATTGACGAGCCTTATACTGTCTGCATTTAGTTCGATTTCGCCCCAGTTACCTTTAAATTTATTTACAAGAACAATTGAATTTTCATCAGAAATTGGTAATGAATCTTCCAACCGGTTATCATACGTGCCAGAAAAACTACAGTCGGTAAATGATGCTACGGGTGTTGTAATTTCATTTCCCTCTGTTGACCAGTTTACTACGATATGAGGATCGCTTAAATACATAAGAGGACCTTCAAGGTGGGCTTCGGCGTCAAGCGTCTTTTCGATTCCCAGTAAACTTAATTTATTTCTTATTCTTTCTGTAAGTATCCGCATCGCCTGCTTGTATGGAACTTCCCTGGTTGAAACATGCAGTTTAAACCATGCTGAGTCTTTCAAATGAAAGATGCCGTCTATATTGTATTTGTGTTGATTAATAGTTATTTCTGTTTTTCCAAACGACACTTCCTTTGTTGTTTTATTAAACCTGATCACCCATTTTTCTGAATTGATCCTTTGGTTTTGCAGGTAACTTCCCCTGTTAATATTAAAACCCAAACCTTTCATCAAAGCCTGTTCATCCATTTTTATTGTGAATAGAGAGTCATCTTTATCAATTGAAGCATGCAGTTCATTAAACTTAAACTCATACCGCTTATGCTTCATAGCATCTTCAATCAGCACATTAACGTTATGCAATTCAACTCCTTTAATGATGAGAGGCGGGTTATCACTTTTTTTTGCGGTATCTTTTTTTAATAAAAGATATGCATTGGTGTATAATGTAGTATCGGTAAAAAAATGAAAGCCGCCGTCTGTTATTACAAGTTTTGAAATTTTGGGATGAGGATTAATTATTTGCAAAAAATTGATGCGGCACGACACATACTTTGCAGCTAACAAGGGTTTGTGGTATTGAGAATCAAGTATGCTTACATTGTAGACATTAATACCGGCATAGGGAAAACTTCTTATAAAAGAAATATCCATATCTTTTATTATAACATCCCCTTTTATTGCCTGGCTAAGTTGGGTCTTTATTTTTTCGATGATATCTGCCTTATTGGACTCTATATAAATAGCAACGGCAGTAAGCAGTAAAAAAATAATTGCGATAATGATGCCAGTTATTTTAAGGGCTATTTTTACATACCTGTTATGCGCAAGATGTTTGATCATGTGTAAATCTTATTGCAAAATAATCCCCGCATTTTGTAAGAATAGAGTTAAAATTTAGTATTTAGGATATATGGGAGCATCGCCCTCCATGTTGGCCAGTCGTGATTAATATCGGCACCCCAAATATCAAGATCGTGCCAGATGCCTTTATCCCACAACACCTGAGAAAATCTTCTGTTGGCTTCGGGGTCTTCATAAGCACCGCTCCCTGTATGTATATGAATATGGTGCGATGCTCTTATCTTATCAAGATACCACTGATCGTGGAGATTTGGTATATAATGAATAGGACTATTGAAATACACCTGTTCATCCCAGTAGCCTTTTGTGTATTCTGTAAGATCATAAACACCGCTCATGCTGATAGTACCATTAATAAGGTCAGGCTTTTTTAAAAATAAATTCATTGCATGCAATGCACCAAATGATGCACCACAGGTGTAAATAAATGTTTCAATGCTGGTGGCATTACGAATAAAAGGGATCACTTCATTAAATACATATTCGTTAAACTGATTGTGCCGGATGGCCTTATGCTCCGGGAGCATATCGTTATTAAGCCAGCTTTCATTATTAATGCTGTTGATGCTGAATATTTTTACTTTACCTGCATCTACCAGGGGTCTTAATGCATCCATCATCTGGAAACGTTCATATTCCAGGTAATCCGCAGCAGCAGTCGGTATAAGTAACACGACAAATCCATAATGGCCATAAGCAGCAACAGGCATTTCTTTTTGAAGTGCCGGGCTAAACCATGAGGTAATATCTCTTTGCATGTTTTGTGATTTTGTTGTTTAGCAAGCTAAAGTATTCCTTAGCGGCTTTTGTTGTGTCACTCTCTTGTACGTTCTCTTCTTTATTCAGCAAACACACCCTGCAACCCTCCCGGGAGGGATTACTCTGCGTATACATAATTCTTAACTAAAACGATCATACATTTTAAAAGTTACTCAACTACAAACCAACGATAGCCAACCCTCGATAGGAGCTCTCGTCTTTGCTCCCCTGCCTTCTTGTGAGAAAACTACAAACAGGTCTTCTTAATTTCATTCCAAAGATCACGATAGCATTGTGCCGCATAACTGCTGTTTGCAAATTCAAATATTGGTTGTTTGTGATTACCCATCTTCTCAACATCACTTAAATATGGAATATAATTTTTAAAAAATAGTTTGTCTTTATAAAACTGGTGCATCACTTCATGATGCATGTTCTTGCGGTGATCTACCATGCTAAAAAAACATTTTATTTTGCCGGGGTCTAACTCATTATTATTAAAGTAATCCATAACAATCTCAAAAGAATTGATAGATAAGGTTGTTGGGATATTTGGCATTAGTATCCAGGCGGCCGCATTAAAAATATTTTCATGAAGCAACGATATACCGGGAGGACAATCCATAAACAACAGATCAAATTCTTTTAAACCTGATACCAGGTTTTTCAATTTCTTTTTGCTTTTTTTCATTTCATCCAGTACAACATCTGCATTACGTGCAGACAGATCAGAAGGTATTGCCCAAAGATTTTCAAATGCACAATCCTGTATGGCATCTTTTAACGCCATCTCATCTGTAAGTAATTTCCTGCTTTCATTTTTTATTGTCGGTTGCACATTAAGATAAAAGGACGAAGAACCTTGCGGATCAAGATCCCATACAAGGGTTTTTAAACCATCTGCCGCAGCAAGATATGCCAGATTTACTGTGGAAGCGGTTTTGCCTACACCGCCTTTAAGATTATATAACGCAATAGATACCATAAAATAAATATACAAAACATTTATTCTTTGCAGTTTTGTGTAATGGATGTTTTGTTATATCAAAAATCATTTCACAATTCTTCCCTTCCATTCGTATTTTCCGAATTTACCAAGCCACCCGGAAGCTATTGTATACACAATATGAAAAGGCTGCATAAGGGGAAACCACCACAATAATTTTTGCTGATCAAAAAATTTTGCAACCGGTAACATGAAAATAAGTTCAGAGCAAGTCTTAACAAGCAGAAGAATAAACCAGTAAAAAAGTATCATTGAATTAAAAAAACTCAAAAGCGGTAATAGAAGTAAACAAAGATTTGTAAGATATACGAGCAATAAAACAAGAAAAATCTTTTTATCGCTATAGCTGGTTGCCTTGCTGGCCCACCGGATACGCTGGTTCATAAAACTCTTCCAGTTCTGCATGGGTAATGTTTCAACGATCGCTTCTTTATTAAACAGATAACCAATTTTACCCGGATATCGTTGTCCTATTTTGTGCATAAGCAGCATGTCATCACCGCTGGCGATGTTGTCCACATCTTTAAAACCATTCACTTCATAAAACGCCTCTTTCTTATAAGCAAGATTAGCACCATTGCACATATTATGAAAACCGGCGCTTACGGAAGCAGCTGTAATGCCCTGCAGGCTTATAAAATCAAGACATTGAAAAATGGAAAGAAATGACCCATTGTTGGTAAACCTTACCGGCGCCCCTATAAATACCACGTTATTCTTCTGTATATAATTATCGAATAAATCAAGCCATGTATAGCTTACTTTGCAATCTGCATCTGTCGTTATAATCCAGTCGTAAGATGAATGAGCAATAGCAGTCTCAATAGATTTCTTTTTATAAGAGTTTAGTTTATCGATCACAAATTTCTCTAGTTGGATAAGCTTGAGATTGGCAAATTGCTGTTGTAGTTTTTTTACAATTTGCACGGTGTTATCTGTAGAAAAATCATCCGCTACTATTACTTCAAATAGGTTTGACGGGTAATCATTTTGTAAAATTGATAGTAAGCATTGTTCAATGTTATCTTCTTCATTGCGGGCAGGTATCACAATTGTAAAATGATTTTGTGGCTGTGGCGCTCCATAAGGATTAAAGTATTGCAATTGGATGAACCAACTATAATAAAGCAGGATCAATACACAATAACAAAATACAAGAATAATAGCTATACAAAGAAATGATAACCACATATGCGCAAAGAAAGTCAAATTATTGAGAGAAGAGCAAAGCAATATCTTCGGCAAATTTTTCTCTTAGCAATTGATGGCCGGCATTAATTATTGTGACCTTTACATATGGATTCTCCTTAAAAAATTTGCTTCGCTTGCTTAAAATAATATTGTCATAACCGCCGAACAGAAAACGGATGGGAATTCGATATTCGTTGATTGCATTTGCTATCGCTTTTTTTCCCGGTTTAAATTTTCGCATAGTGGTCCAGCATTGATATAATAGTAATCTTCCTTCTTGCTCATCAAGGTAATGATGCATAATTCGCACAATGCTTTTGTTTAACAATCTTATCTTATATCCAAAGTTTGCTAGCAAAAAAAACCAGTACGGTTTTTTCATCGTATAAGCAAATAATTTATTGCCTATTGATGTCTGCGTGGCTAACCAATACCAGAAATTTTGATGTAAGCCATCCGGTGCGATTAAAACCATCCTTTCAATTTGTGCAGGAATTAATTGAAGCATGTGTAATGCAAACCTTCCGCCAAGACTAAATGCAATTATGGAAAATTTAGACGGATTATCTTTTATAATTTCAATTTGCTGAAGCATGGCACTTAATATGTGCGCCAAATCATCCGGTGTCATTAAAAGCCCTTCATTCCATTGGGTCTCACCATGAAATGGAAAATCCAGAGCTGCCAAAGTATATTCATTGCCAATTTTTTTTTCAAGCAGTTCAAAACTATTCCCGTTATCCCCATAACCATGAAAGCAGACCAATAATTTATTTCCCGTACCAAAAAGCGAAACATTAATAATTGATTTTTTATAGATAATAGATTGATGCCGCATCTCTATTAAATCAGTTTACATTCTTATAGAAAATTTAAGCGTCTGTATGTTGGTTATTTCATAAAGATACATCAATTTTGAAATTAGTTGCATAACTAACTATATGCCAAGCAACCAATTTAAAAAAGGAGAATTGTATAGTGTGATCAACGGTATGGCAAGTACTGCAATAGCCCGTCGTTTGCAAAAACATTTCAGGCAGGCAGGATTGGAAATTACAATTGAGCAATGGAGCATTTTATATCATTTATGGTTTGAGGATGGCCTTAGTCAGCAGGAGTTATGTAACCGTACTTTTCGCGATAAACCAAGTATAACCCGGCTGATTGATAATCTTGAAAAACAAAAACTGGTAAAAAGGATTGCGTCAAAAGAAGACAGGAGAATAAATATTGTTTGTCTTACTGAAGCCGCAAAAAATTTACAGAATCTTACCGTGGATTTGGCTAATCAAACAATGGATGAAGCACTGGCCGGAGTAAGTAAGGATGAGATCGAAACAGTAAAAAAAGTTTTATACCAGGTCTATGATAATTTAAATAACAGGTAACAAAATGTGCTTAACAATTTTTAAATAACAGCCTTATTTACTCTTATTCAAAAAACTAAAAAGCTATGGACACACAAACAAAAAAAGCAGCCACGTTAAAAGGTGGTGAATGGTTAATAAAAGAGAGCAGTCCGCTTGATACATTTACTACAGAAGATTTTTCTGAAGAGCAAAAAATGATGTATGATACGAGCGTTCAATTCGTCAAAACTGAAGTATTGCCAAATCTCGACCGCATGAATAATCTCGAACCGGGCTTTATGCCATCACTATTAAAAAAAGCGGGCGATTTGGGATTGATGGGAGCTGGCGTTCCTGAACAATATGGCGGACTGAATAAAGACCTTGTTACTTCAACCATTATTACTGAAGGGCTTGGTGCAGGGTATTCTTTTAGTGTTTCTTTTACTGCGCAAACCGGTATTGGTTTAATGCCCATACTTTATTTTGGCACTAAAGAGCAAAAGGAAAAGTATATCCCGAAACTTACGAGCGGTGAATGGAAAGGTTCGTATGCTCTTACTGAACCAAATAGTGGCAGCGACGCATTGAGCGCAAAAACAACAGCTAAGCTAAGCGATGATGGCAAATATTACATTCTTAACGGGCAAAAATGCTGGATTACAAATGGTGGTTTTGCTGATGTGTATACCGTATTTGCGAAAGTGGACGGGGATAAGTTCACTGCTTTTATAGTAGAGCCCTCCTTTGAAGGATTTACCCGGGGCCCTGAAGAACATAAAATGGGTATCAAAGGTTCCTCAACAGTTCAATTATATTTCCAGGATTGCAAAGTTCCTGTTGAAAATTTACTGGGTGAGATTGGTCGC
>DATBFI010000506.1:0-2679 GCA_036558585.1 Chitinophagaceae bacterium | reverse complement strand
CATCTGTTGATTATTATTTTGTCTGAACTACGATTTAACTGATTAGCCTGATTATACTAATACTGATTCTCTTTTCTCTTGTTGAATATTTACTTTCTCTGTCACTATATCTTTATATGCCAGTTGAATTTTTTTACTCAATGTATCATTCCAGTTCTTTGTAAACTTTACATCATCCAGGCTTTCCCACCCGATCACTTCACCTGCGGTGCCACAAAAGAATGCAGCGTCCGCACCTTTTACCTCTTCTGTTGTAAATGACTTTTGTTCAACAGGAATATTTAATTCATCACATATTTCAAGAACGGTTGCCCTTGTGATACCAGGAAGAATATTGCCTATGGGAGGTGTAAATAATTTTCCATCTTTTTCATAAAACATGTTTGCACCTGTTCCTTCTGCAACAAAACCATTCATGCCGGTTAACAATGCTTCATCATATCCTTTTGATTTTGCCTCCTGGCTTGCGAGGATTGAGTTTACATAATGTCCGCTTGCTTTTGCTTCTATCTTAAATCCTTTGGGATTTGGTCTTTGAAATGACGATGTCATTATTTTCAGCAATTTCTCACCAAAGAAAGGCGCCATTTCCCACACTTCGATCACAATAAATGAAGCATCATTTTTTACAAAACTCATGTTGGCCGGTGCATACACAACAGGTCGTATATATGCGTCCTGCAAATTGTTTTTATTCAGCAATTCATACGTTACTTTAATCAATTCTTCTGTTGTCCAGGTGTAAGGCATGTTAATCGCAACAGCAGAATTTTTCAAACGGTCATAGTGTTCAACAGCTTTGAAAATTTTTGTTTCACCATTTACTGTTTTATATGAACGGATTCCTTCAAACACTGCATAACCGTAGTGCAAAGACTGGCTGTAGAAATCCATCTTTGCTTTGGTAGAAAGAACAAATTCTCCATTCAAATACAGAATAGTGTTCTCATTGTAATAGCTTGCCATAATCACATGTAATATTGCACTCCTACGGAGTGCGTTAAAAACTTTTTATCTCTGTTCCCGGATTTCATCCGGGGCTATAAACATTCCGCTCCTACGGAGCTTTAGTTTGTTTCAATTTTGTTGAATAATTTCCAAACGTACAAGTGTCCGCCTCAGGCGGAACAGAAGTTTCATGCTTGCACTGTTGCCCGGCTCATCAAAATTTTAAAAAAGAACTTGCATAAAAACAAAACCCCGAATTTGTAAACCTCTTACCAAAGTCCCTCTTCAGGGAGATTAGCTGCTTATATAATTGTTGACTTACGCAATTCAATATTTTTCTGGTTCACTTCCCCTGTGATCTTGTTGTTGACATAGTCTGCAATTAAATCGCCGATGGTGGACGTGAAATAAAAATTGATGCTGTCAATATCTTTTGTTACGAATTTGTTCTGTAAAGTCCAGTCAACCGCTTTTCTTACGAGGCTTGCTTCTTCATGCATTTTGAGATAGTCGAGCATCATTGCTGTGGAAAGAATGGAGCCGAGCGGATTTGCGATGTCCTTACCGGCAGCCTGCGGATACGAACCATGAATAGGCTCGAACAATGCCGTGCCTGTACCAATGGACGCAGAAGGCAACATGCCAAGCGAACCCGCCAACACGCTCGCCTCATCGCTAATGATATCGCCAAACATATTTTCGGTGAGTACCACGTCAAACTGTTTTGGATAAAGAATGATCTGCATGGCGGCATTGTCGACAAACATATAATCAACTGCCACTTCAGGATATTGAGCAGCAATCTCCTGTACAACTTTTCTCCAGAGACGTGAAGTCTCCAGCACATTTGCTTTATCGACAAGCGTTAGTTTTTTTCTGCGCTGCATTGCATACTGAAATGCGAGATGTGTGATGCGATCGATCTCGGGTTTTGTGTAAACACATTCATCTATCGCCTGTGTTTTTTCGTCATTGATCTCTTTCTTGCCGAAATAAATTCCGCCGGTGAGTTCACGGAAAATAATGAAATCAATTCCTTCTAACTGCTTTTGTTTCAGAGGAGATAAATGTTGCAACGCCGCGTAAGTAGTAATAGGGCGAATGTTTGCATAAAGCTGCAGGGTTTTGCGCAACTTGAGCAAACCTTGTTCAGGTCTCACTTTCGCGGTCGGATCATTATCGTATTTCGGATGACCAATTGCGCCGAATAAGACTGCATCGCTGTTTAAGCATGCGGTAATAGTTTCGTCCGGCAGAGGATTTCCCGTTTTATCAATTGCATCTGCGCCCATCAAACCATATGTATAATGAAACTCATGTTTGAACTGTGTTGCAATGGCATCCAATATTTTCAACGATTGTTTTGTTACTTCCGGTCCGATGCCATCTCCGAATATTACTGCGATATTTTTTGTCATGTCGCCCCCATCCCCTAAAGGGTAGTATTTTAATTGTTTTAAAATTTATATTGCTACTGAAATTGATTTCTCTATTGAATAAATTTTTTGTTCACCTTTATTTAACTCCATCACTTTATCTATGCAGCCTGGCACTTCGTGATCGTAATGACTAATATAAATAAGTGTTTTGTTGAGTTGACCGCATAATGTATCAACCAACTCAACAAACCGGGTCGTTTGATTTTCATCCAAACCCTGGCAGGGCTCATCCAAAAGAAGCAATGGAGGATCTTTTACCAAAGCCCTTAACAGCAAAGTCAATCGTTGCTCA
>DATBFI010000505.1:0-4304 GCA_036558585.1 Chitinophagaceae bacterium | reverse complement strand
AGGGATGGTATATGTTTCGGGTGATACAGTTTTATACGAAGGTGTGGAAGAGGTTGCCAAACGGTTTAACATAAAAATCGCGGTATTGTTTATGGGTGCTGCAAAAGTAAGGGAAGTAGGGCCACAGCATCTAACAATGACCGCTGATGAAGCTATTGAACTCGCCAAACAGTTTAAAGATGTTAAAATTGTTCCATTGCATTTTGAAGGATGGGCCCACTTCAGCGAATCACGTTCTGTGATCGAGAATAAATTTATACAAGCGGGATTGATACATCGCCTGCAATGGGCAGAGGTTCTCTGATTTATCAAAGACATAAGGAACTAAACAAGATCGGCATTCTCTGGTAATGTCTATTTTTGCATCCAAAACAGATCAGGGCTTCTGAAGTTTTTTAGCGCAGTTCTAATGAAGTAACCAGCGTATAATTTTTTACGACTCCTGTAATTTGCGGATAGACAAACTGCCTGTACAGTTGCTATTAAACGGAATGTCAACTCCTGCCAGGCTGATGTTACAATTCTGCAGCTCACTTCAATCGTGAAATGATTTAATCTTCTTATGTTATGCAAAACACTATTCTCGATATTGAAGAAGAATTATCCCAACACTTTATAAGCGGAACAAAATTATCGTTTAAGAAATTTATTGAACATATCAAATGCAGGCTAAAAACAGAACAGTCAATAAGAGCAAAGTTTTACAGGTATGTGCTTAGAAAGTTTGAGCTTCATCCTGAACTGTCGGAAACCATATCGTTAGAGGAAACGAATAAATATAGTGAGTTGCTTGAGCTTATATATTCATCGTTGCAACCATTAACGAGTGACGAGAACAAAATTTTATGGGGGTTAAGTATACCCCTTTTGCCAAAAATTTTTTATGGAACAAATGGTTTGTACAAATTGATCCTTGATAAACGTACAGGAAAACTGCGATCTGATGCCATTTCGCCGATGAATGATGAAACGATGTACAAACAAAGAATCGAAATGGTTTATTCCTTTTTGCTTGAAAAACTATATAGTATTCCATCGTTTGTAAAATACGAGCTGATCCATTGTTTCGTCGATGAAGAAACACATCTGCATAAATACTACAGGCTATATATTGATCCTCGTTTTATTGAAGTTGAAGTAAAAGGAGAATTGCCCAAATTGAATTTTGAGACACTTCAGCCACATTTAAATGATAATACAGCAGCAGAATTTTTAAAAGAACTCTTACCACTTTCGTTGTTCAGGTTTAACGGATTTTCTGTTATTAAACTCACGGATGTAACAGAGGAATATTCAATCGAAATCATAAAAGACAGCATACTCAATCGGATGGCCCATAATGATGACTTTTATTACGAACGGGTCATACAATCACTAAAAACATTATGTGGCAGTAGTGCAATAGAATTCGGATTAATGCCCATGCTGCGCATAAATGGCAAGCTTGTATTTAATGCAGAAACGTGCCCCCACAGTATTTTAGTTGAAAAGACCAGAATGCATGGCATTGCAGAATCTGCCTATCTGTCAACAGCAGAAAAATATTCTGAAAATCCTAAGTTATACTTTTTCAGAACAATCAAAGAAGAGGATCAGCGGGCGCAAAACTTCCTGAAGATTTTAAAGCAAAATGGTATACAATCTTACGCTATGCTACCTGTCTTCTATAATGAAGCACTGGTGGGCATACTTGAGGTGTTTGCGAAGAAAGAAAATTTATTAGATGAAAAAATAATCGCAAAACTTGACACTGCAATCCCATTGCTGTCGCAACTGATGCAAAATTCAATAGATGAATTTGACACAAGAATCGATAATATTATTAAAGAAAAATTTACCTCGCTGCAACCAGCAGTATACTGGAAATTTAACGAAACCGCGTGGCGTTATTTTAAAAACAGTTATTCAAAAAAGAATAAAACAGAGATAGAGACTGTTTATTTTGAAGATGTCTATCCCTTATATGGAGCCTTTGATATTCGCAATTCTACTGTGGAAAGAAATAATGCATTTCGGGCAGATCTGAAAACGCAGTTTAATATATTGGTAGAAACATTAACTTCTTTAAAACAACATTTCAACCTGGGATTGATAGATGAAAAAATATTCGAGTGTAGAGAGTGGATGAGTACTATTTCCGGGTATCTAAGCGCTAATGATGAAATCAACCTGAATACCTTTCTTACAAAAGATATAAATTCATTCCTGCTTCATTTTATGGAAAATCATTCTGAATCTGAAGATGTGGTAAACGCGTATTTTCAATTTATTGATCCGGCAACAGGCGCTGCTTATGAAAACATGCGGGCATTGGAAACCTCAATGAAAATGATTAATACAACTATTAATAACCGGCTCGACCAGTTTAAAGATGATCTGCAGAAATCTTATCCCTGTTACTTTGAAAAGATACGAACCGATGGCATTGAATACGATATTTATATAGGGCAATCCATCGCACCGGAAAAGCCTTTCGACATTTTGTACCTTAACAATCTCCACTTATGGCAATTAACTTCTATGGCAGAGATCGCCAAATTAACAAATGCATTGTTGCCGCAATTGCCAAAGCCCCTGTATACAACACAGCTGATTTTTGCACATGCCAACACAATTGACATAAGTTTTAGAAATGATGAAAGAAGATTTGATGTGGAAGGCGCTTACAATACAGGATATCAGGTAATAAAAAAGCGAATTGATAAAGTGCTTATTCGAAATACAAACGAGAGGTTAACACAACCGGGCAAGATCGCCCTCGTATATTTCAACAGTACTGATGCCGATGAATACATAAAGTATATATACTATTTGCAGGAACAAAATATTTTAAATGGTGATCTTGAGCAGCTCGAACTCGAAGAACTACAGGGAGTAAGTGGTTTAAGAGCCTTAAGAGTTGGTGTAAATTTAGATTAGCTGCCAGTTATACCCACAAATGATAGACGTTACAGGTGGCAACACCACTTAGGCCCGTAGTGTTAATCATCGGGTAATGGTAAGTAACGAATTTAGAATGAATAAGCAATAAATTCATTATGTACAAATAAAATAATCTTTTCTTTCCGTGATTTAGCAGTTGTAATAATATATCAACCAAAAATTGACCCTTAATATGAGGTTCTCACAACGCTTTACAGGCATATTAAATTAAAAGCTTCTCCCCAAAAATAGGGATATGACTTATCACTTTCGGGAATAAAAAATTTTTGCAATAACAATCATTTTTGTGCCCTAAAAATCCCAGATTAATTGAGTACTGATCATTAACCTAAAGTATATAGCTATGCCAACACCATTAGAAATTTTGCTCGATCCAGTATCGCTGTCAATTATAGCAATGTATGCCTTATTGATGGCATGGGAAGCTATATTCCCTGCACGTCGACTCCCGGAAATTCCATTTTGGAGGATAAAAGGAATTGTAGCGTTCTTCTTTTTCTTTTTTCTATCCTCGTACCTGCCAATGTGGTATGCTGATTGGCTTCCATCTGCTCAGCTTATTGATCTTACTCGAATGAATGTTACACTCGCAGCAGTGTTAGGAATTTTATTGTATGAATTAGGCGTGTATGTATGGCACAGAGGCATGCATAAGAACAATATATTATGGAGAGTGTTTCATCAAATGCACCATAGTGCAGAACGACTGGACACTTATGGTGCATTTTTCTTCAGTCCGTTTGATATGATAGGATTCACCCTGCTTGGAACTTTTTGTTTCTCTTTTATCATGGGGTTACCACCACAGGCAATCACCATTACCCTGCTCGTAAGCAATTTCTTTAACATCTTTCAACATGCGAATATTAAAACTCCAACATGGCTTGGATACATCGTGCAACGACCGGAAAGTCATGCGGTGCATCACGCCAAAGGAATACATGCATTTAATTATTCTGACCTGCCTTTATTCGATATTATTTTTGGCACATTCCGCAATCCGGGAGAATATGTTAAAGAAGCGGGCTTTTATAATGGAGCTTCATCACGCATTGGTGAAATGCTCATGTTTCATGATGTATCGATCCCTGAAGGAAACAACAATTAAAAAAGATAGATTTATGAAGAGAAGTCATCAATTTTTAAACACGTATATTATCTACAGGAGACTTGAAACCACACTTATTCATTCAGGGATTTCTCTAAACTGTTTTCCGTTGTATTAACTGGTCCAGTAAAACTGATCATTGCGGCTTTTGATGTTAAGAGCATGCCATCAAAGCTCTCAATTCTATTACTGCTTGATGTATTGGAAACCTCGCCAGTCTAAGCAAGGAAGCACTTATCAGAGCATATTAACA
>DATBFI010000504.1:0-4979 GCA_036558585.1 Chitinophagaceae bacterium | reverse complement strand
GGAGGAGGTTGTGAGCTGGCTATGAGCTGTCATTTTCGTATTGCGAGTGAAAATGCAAAATTTGGTCAGCCTGAGGTGAATCTCGGTATAATGCCGGGCTATGGCGGTACTCAGCGTTTGACGCAATTGATCGGTAGGGGAAGAGCAATGGAATTAATAATGAGTGGCAATATGATCGATGCAAACACTGCTTTGCAATATGGACTGGTAAATCATGTTTTTATACAGGATGAATTATTGAATAGGGCAAAATCAATTCTTGATGCCATTAACAACAAAGCGCCGCTTGCTATCGCTAAATGTATAGCATGTATAAACGTTGTTGGTAACACAACCAATAACAATGGTTATGAACTGGAAGTTAATTCTTTTGGTGAATGTTTTGCAACGGAAGACATGAAAGAAGGGACTACAGCTTTCCTGGACAAACGAAAACCAAATTTTGGAGGAAGGTGATTTTAGGAATTAAATTTTTCGCCATTAGATAACCGCTTAAAAATTATTGAACAGCTTTCTCTACACGTATGCCAGCATTCATTACGTTTTGCAAAGGGTCTTCCCGCATGATTTGCTGGACCACAAAATTGTAGTTGCCTTTTTTAAGTTTTACAGGGTATCTCGTGAGCAATACTCGATGCTCAATAATGTCGTCCATTGCAGTACCCAGCCAACCTTTTGTATTATCCCCAAGTTTAAGATTTACTTGTTGTACGCTAGCTGCTTCACCTGGTGCAATAGTAGTTACACTAAGCCAGATGTTATTCCAGTGATATGCATCAGTATGCCTTATAACAGCGTAAATATTGTACGGTGCAGTAGTATCAGTAATAGTAAATGTAAAGGTAAGTTTGTTATTATTGCTCCATTCGTGTTTGCTGAAGGCCTCTGTTTTTTCATACACATCAATAAAGGTGCATGCATTCAACAAAAAAGGTATGATTATGAAAACTAATAATTTCTTCAATGGTGAATAGTAAATGGTAAATAAAAATGCTTAGTAAAGAATAATTTTTTCAAAGCACATTTAATATTTGTTCCTTGGCTTTTTCGAGTTCGTCTTTCATAAGCACAACGCTTTTTTGAATCGCAGAATCATAGGCTTTTGAACCAGTGGTATTAATTTCTCTTCCTATTTCCTGCAAAATAAATGCGAGTTTTTTTCCTTTGCTGGTATCGGTTTCTCTTAATATGGTTCGAAAATAATCGCAGTGATTTTTCAGGCGCACCTGCTCTTCGCTGATGTCAATTTTTTCAATATAATAGATTAGTTCCTGCTCAAGCCTGTTGGGATCGTAATTTTCTTTACCAACATTTTCTTCAAGTACTTTCTTCAAGCCTTCACGTATTTTTTCTCTTCTCGAGGGCTCCATCCTCGTAATTAAATTCTGTTGCTGTTCAATATTGTTTATTCGCTCGAGCAAATCTTTTTCCATACAAATGCCTTCATCCCTTCTGTGCTCATTTAACATATCAATTGCCTGCTGCAATACTTTTTTAAAAGCACTCCACTCTTCTTCATTAAGCACTTCAGTGGAAGGAGTAACTACATCTGGTAATTTTAGTAACGTACTTAAGATATTTTCTGTGCTTAACCCAAGCTCAGTTGCAACTTCTGTTACCGGGTTATAATAAGCCTTAAGTAAACTTGTATTAATTGTGACAGGTTTGGTTGATCCATTTTGTTTTAAAGTAATAATGCCTTCTATGCTGCCACGCAATAGACCTTCATTGAGCATGTTTCTTATATCAATTTCATATGTTTTCAACAAGGCCGGTAATGTAAGCCGGATGTCATATTGTTTACCATTAAGCGATCGTAGCTCCACAAGAAACACTTTATCCTTGATTGCTTGTTCTGCCCGTCCATAACCTGTCATTGAATATAGCATGATGTTGAATTGTGCTGCGTAAATTAATGGTAAATATTAAGATAAAAAAACTTAGCTCCGGCAGAATACCGAACATTTATTATGCCGCACTATTCTGCTTTACGCTGCCATTTCAGCAGCATACCCATCTCATAGTTTGATTATTGCAAAATTTCCGCAGGTACAGGCTTTTCTAATAAATATTTATAAAAATATCGCACTTTTTCATTGTTGAAATGAGCCCATCTTTCTTTAAGGTTTGACCATCCGTGCCTGCCTCCCGGATAAAGCATGAATTCAAAAAATTTTTTTTCATCTTCCAATGCTGCGATCAACTGAATACTGTTTTGCATGTGTACATTATCGTCCATCGTGCCGTGAACAATATAAAGATTGCCCTTATAATTTTTTATGTAGTTATCCACAGAACTATTTTTATAACCCTCAGCATTTTCTGAAGGCAACCCCATGTACCGTTCTGTATAATGGGTATCATACAAATGCCAGTCAGTAACACTGCCTCCGGCAAAGCCATGAGTAAAATAATCTGCACCACGTGTTAACGCCATACAGGTTGTATACCCACCATAACTAAAACCGGTAATGCAAATTTTACTTTTGTCCACAAAAGATTTTGAGGTTAACCATTTCACCACTTCACTATAATCATTCACCTCCCAATTACCAAGATTCCTGTACATATAATTTTGTCCCACTTTTCCAAAATGACCTGACCCGCGATGATCGATTGCCACCTGTATCAATCCTTCTTTAGCCCACCATTGATTCTGGCCGATTCCTTTCCACTCATCAAACACAGTGCCTGCATTAGGGCCGCCATAAATGCTAATAACTACAGGGTATTTTTTGCTGCTATCCAGGTGAATAGGCCATGTTATCAACACCGGCAAATAAAAACTGTCGGGTGTGGGAACACGCAGCAATTCTGTTTTTGCCACTTGATAATTTTCGAATTCATCTCCCTTGCTATCTGCAATCTCTCTAATTATCTTTCCCTTACTATTTACCAAAGCAATTTTTGTTGGAGTACTTATATTTGAATAGAAGGTTATAAAATAAGAACCATTAGAAGACATACTTACTGCATGTGTATAATCACCAAAAGTTAAACGTTGCAAATCTGTTCCGTTCATCTTTATGCTGTACAGGTCAAGGCGTGTTGAATTTTCTTTACGTGCTGTAAACCAGATCATGTTTTTCTTCTCACTTATTTTCACAACATTTTTTACTGTATAATTACCACTGGTAATCTGCTTAACAAGATTGCCATTCATATCATATTGATAAATGTGCATCCATCCGCTTTTATCACTCTGAATAATATATCCTTTATTATTGGAGAGAAACTGAATTGTATCCAGCCAGTCGACCCATGTGTTTTGTTGTTCATCGTATACAGGTTTTTTATTTCCGTTTCGAGGGTCAATCGCGTAAATAACCAGATGGTTTTGATGGCGATTCATCCATTGAAGCCAGAGTGATGAACCATCAGGAGTCCAAAAGAGGCTTCCGAAATATTGATCATCATGTTCATTAAGATCACTCCATATTGTTTGTTTTGTTTCAATGTTTACTATGCCCACTTTTACTTCGGGGTTAGGATCACCTGCTTCAGGATATCTTGTGTGTTCAACATAACCGTGTTGACCATCTGCATCAAACAGAAGGAATTCGGGCACCTTGGTATCATCAAAATGCATATAAGCTATGCGTTTACTATCAGGGCTCCACCAGAAGGCTTTGTATTTGCTAGACCTTCCAAGTATTTCCTCGTAATACACCCAAGACGCCCAGCCATTGTAAATCGCGTCACTTGCATCAGCAGTGAGCCTATCCTCTTTACCCGACCCGATATCAACAACATACAAATCGTTTTTACGCGTAAATGCCACTTTCGTTTCATCAGGAGAAAGTGTTGGATTCTTTTCTATTTCGTTATTACTGGTAAGCCGCTTCTCTGTACCGTTTATAGATTTAAATATTATATCACTATCCTTTATATATACCATTGCGGTACGAGGTGCAATATAGTGCTCCTCTTTGCCTGTTGAAATATCAACGAGCACAGTATCAAAACCCTTATCCGGTTTATATAATATGTAATGTGTGTCATCTTTCCAGCCCCCAACTTTAGGAAGATCATTCAATAAACCTTTCATGTTTTCATGTAACATTTGATCTGCAGTTAATTTTTTCAGCTGGGCAGCTGCTAAGTTTGAAAAAACAAAAAGAAGGGATACAGCGATGAATTGTAAAAAAATGTTTCTCATTGTGCAAAATTTGAAGCAGGCAATATAATCAAAGTACAAATCTTTTTGCCGGGAAATAGAACACCACATGAAAAAGATAGGATGGCAAAACAATAACCGACAGCCTCAAAAATAAAACCCCGCTATAATTAGCGAGGTTTTGAAAAAAATTTAATCTGACAATTAATACGACCAGAGTGATTGTTCGTAATTAAATACTTTGTCTTTTATTCTTTCACCTTCCAGCAAGCGGAAAAGTGTATTGTTCGGGTATACTGTAGATAAAGGCAAATCAAAAGGATTATCAACAGATGATTTTACAATATAACTGCTAAACATACGGCTTTCAAAAAGATCTTCCCAACTCATGCGTGCTGCAAAATTTTTGGGATTATATACTTCAAATCTTGCAAAAACGGGTCTGGCATCGGGATAATATACCCACCATAATGGCCTGTCACTACCTTCCAGTTGTACACCAGCAGAATTAGTATACGGCATCACAGGCGCAATACCTAAAATTCTTACATATAATCTACTTGTTTCTTTATCAAAAATCCATTCCTCTTTCACTTCAAACTTGTACACAGAATCCGGATTAATTTCCTTTGTACGAACCTGGTAGCCTGTTATATTACCATCAGCGTCATAAGTTGGAACGGTGTCCTTTCCCCCACTACCAAATGCATCAATTGCAGCTTGTGGGGTTATAGGAGTAGTAAACCTGTCATCATCACCACTAAATGCTGTTATGTCGCCCTTGGTAATTGCACGAAGCAAAATGGATATGAACCGCTGGTTTCCATTATCTTCATTTGCAGCATAACGAAATGAAAGATTC
>DATBFI010000503.1:0-3442 GCA_036558585.1 Chitinophagaceae bacterium | reverse complement strand
TCAAAAAAATATTGTGAGGTGAGATTCGAAATTAGTTTTTTGGTATATCCTGTCAGGCATCCGCGTAACATATCAAAAAAAGGAATCGGACATCAGGCATTATTCATCACATATAATTGGTTATAGCATCTACTTATCTTTGCCCATGCTTAAAAATACACTATTAAACGCGGTAGAGGCAGGTGCTGCAGTATTAAAAAAATATTTTAACCAGTCCTTTATTATCAGTCATAAAGAAGGCATTAACGATCTTGTTACAGAAGCAGATCACAAAAGCGAAGAAGCGATCTTTGCCGTGATACGTGCAAATTTCCCTGATCACTATATTTTAAGTGAGGAGACTGGCGCTATCATACAGGAGTCAAATTACAAGTGGATCATTGATCCCGTAGATGGTACTGTGAATTTTGCCAACGGCATTCCCATTTGTTGTGTCAGCATCGGTGTGGAAGTAAATGGCAGTATAGAAATGGGTGCCGTATATAACCCGTTTATGAATGAGCTTTTCTTTGCGCAACGGGGTTTTGGCGCAACATTGAATAACAATCAGATACGTGTAAGTAATAAAATGGATGTACTCCAAAGTTGTCTTGTTACGGGCTTCCCTTATACATATATTCACAACTCAAATGGTCCACTCGAAGTATTTGGAAGATTGATAAGAAAGGGAATCCCTGTTCGCCGACTGGGCAGTGCGGCAATTGATTTGTGCTGGGTTGCTGCGGGCCGTTTTGATGGTTTTTATGAGCATAAACTGAATGCATGGGATAGCGCTGCCGGTTTTCTTATTGTTGAAGAAGCGGGAGGAAAAGTAACTGATATGCAGGGCAATTATTATAATCTCTATCAGCCGGGAATTGTTGCCACCAACGGAAAAATTCATGGGGAGTTGTTGAGGTGGATTAATGACGAGGTATGATTTAATTGTAGATTAGCGATTGCAGATTGTAGATTTTTTACAACTTTAAAAACTTAAATACTTAAATAATGGATAAAGAAGAATTTAAAAGAAGGACAAAAATGTTTGCTATTAATACAGCAAAATTTAGCAAAACACTTCAATATGATTCTGTCATTCGATCCTACATTGACCAGGTAGTCCGCTCATCTTCCTCGGTAGGATCGAATTACAGGGCGGCATGCAGAGGAAAATCAAAAGCCGATTTTATAAATAAAATGAGAATTGTTGAAGAAGAAGCCGATGAATCATTATTCTTTTTTGAATTGCTGGTAGAGTTTTATCCTGACAGAAAGGATGAACTACGAGTACTTTACAAAGAAGTGATGAAATACTATCTATGACTGTGCAATCAATAAATGCTGCGAGTAAAGGCTTAAAAAAATAATCTGCAATCGAAAATCTGCAATCCGCAATCAGTATGGCTAATAATGAACGAACTGAAATCTCTTCCCTTGGTGAATTTGGTTTGATTGATCACCTCACAAAGAATTTTGAAATTCAAAACGTTTCTACTATTGTAAGTGTGGGTGATGACGCTGCTGTAATAGATCATTATGGCAAGCAAACAGTTATTACAACAGATCTGCTTATAGAAGGCATCCACTTCGACCTGATGTATACACCGCTCAAACATCTTGGTTATAAAAGTGTGATCGTTAACCTGAGTGATATATATGCAATGAATGCTACGCCTACGCATATTACTATGAGCATCGGCGTAAGCAACCGGTTCAGTGTTGAGGCATTAAATGAATTTTACGAGGGTATATATACTGCCTGCGAAAAATATAATGTTGATCTTATTGGCGGAGATACCTCTGCTTCTCAAAAGGGATTTATTATCTCTGTTACTGCCATTGGTGAAGTATCACCGGAGAAATTTGTAAAAAGAAGCACGGCAAATGAAGGTGATCTTATTTGTGTGAGTGGTGATCTTGGCGGGGCCTTTTTGGGATTGACTCTGCTTGAAAGAGAGAAAAAAATATGGATGGAAAATCCACAGGTGCAGCCGGATCTTGAAGGAGAGAAATATATAGTAGGACGAATACTAAAACCGGAAGCAAGAAAAGATATCATCGAGTTTTTTGAAAAAAATGATATAATACCTACTGCGATGATGGACATCAGCGATGGCCTTAGCAGTGACATATTACATATTTGTAAGCAAAGCAACCTTGGTTGCAGGATATATGAAGAAAAATTACCCCTGGCCGAAGAAAGCAGGCAAGCCGCATTTAAATTTGGCCTCGATCCTACTGTATGCGCGCTAAATGGCGGTGAGGATTATGAACTCATCTTCACTATTAAACAGGATGATTATGAAAAGCTTCTTTTAAATGAAGAAATAAGTGTGGTTGGTTACATGAGAAGTATTGAGGAAGGTTCTAAGTTTTTAACAAAGGGGGGTAATAGTTTTGATATTACCGCACAGGGATGGAATGCATTTAAATAAAAATTATGATTTTTGAGACATAAAGATTACCCGGGAGACCTGTTGATGCGAAATGATATCGAGATGAAAGTTCGCCTGAATACTGCAGTTATGCAGGGATTGGAACCTCATAGCCCCTGCCTGATCGTACAGCGCAGAACCGAAAATGATAAAGTACTAATTATTGTATCAAAATACTTTCTTACTGGTATAATTATTACTTTATTATTGATGGGTTGTTCTTCGGCCAGGTATTCATCATACGATCCTCAAAATAAAATTCCACAGGAAAAATTAAAGAAAGATTTTGTGCTGCTAAAAAAAGTTCTTGAGGCCAATCATCCAAGTCTATACTGGTATACACCAAAAGATAGTCTGGACTGGTACTTCAATAAAACTATGGAGAGTATTAATGATTCACTTACTGAATCCCAGTTTAGAATTAAAGTTGCATGGTTTATTTCTAAAATAAGATGCGGCCATACAACAGTAAGGCCATCAAAAAAGTATATACACTATGTTTCAAAACGTGACTTTAACAGGTTTCCACTATTACTAAAAGTATGGAAGGATAGCATGGTTGTACTGACGAGCCTCAACAGGAATGACAGCATTTTTAAAAGAGGCACGCTTGTTACTTCAGTGGAGGGGCATAGCACGGGGGAGCTGCTGGATTCTATATCTCAATTTATCAGTACTGATGGCTATGCTGATAATTTCAAATGCCAGGCAATTAGTTTCAACTTTCCCGTCTATTATAGTTTTGCCTATCCAATTAAAGATTCCTTTCTTATACATTATACTAATTCAGCAGGCACACAAAAAGAAACTTATGTGAAACTATTTAAGCCTGCTTTAGATACAGCAAAGCGTGCCGGGCCACCTGTTGAAACAAGGCCGCCAACACATAAGGAAAAGAAAATGATTTCATTACTCAGTAAAAGAAGTATTTCTTATGATACAGGAAGTAATAGCGCCTATATGCGGCTTGCAACATTTAGCGATGGAAAACTCAATAGCTTTTTTAAACGAAGTTTTGAAGAATTAAA
>DATBFI010000502.1:0-4236 GCA_036558585.1 Chitinophagaceae bacterium | reverse complement strand
ATAGCAAACTTGAAAGCGAATTTGATATTACTCCCTATGTGCACCAGGCAAATAATCTTATTGCAATGGAAGTGCGCCGCTGGAGTGACGGCAGCTTTCTTGAATGCCAGGATATGTGGCGCTTAAGTGGCATAACAAGAGACTGCTATTTGTATGCAAGACCGATGGTTCATTTGTATGATTTTTTTGCAAAGCCTTCCCTCGTGAATAATTATAAGGATGGCGACCTGGACCTCGAACTGCAGGTATGGAATGATTCAAAGGATAACAACGAAAATTATTCTGTACGTGTTCAGCTCATCGACGCGTCGGGTAAACTATTAATGGATACAAGTGAACACACGCCCGACCTTAAAATGGCAAACAGCAAAACAGAATTACATTTTCGCCAGGTTATTCCCGGCATACGGCAATGGTCTGCTGAAATACCGAACCTTTATTCTTTGCAATTTATTTTGCAGAGTGAGAAGGGTGATACAGTTGAAGTGGTCAATAAAAAGATCGGCTTCAGAAGCATTGAAATTAAAGATGCACAGTTACTCGTAAATGGCAAACCAATTTATATAAAGGGAGCCAACAGGCATGAGACCGATCCTTTCACAAACCAGGTGATTTCAAGGGAAAGAATGCTGCTTGATATAACAGGAATGAAAAAGATGAACATCAATGCGGTGCGTACTTCGCATTATCCTGATGATCCATACTGGTATGAACTCTGTGATCAGTATGGATTGTATGTTGTTGATGAAGCAAACATTGAATCACATGGAATGGGTTATGACCCCGGTCGCACTTTAGGTAATAATACTGCATGGGAACTGGCTCATCTTACGCGGCATAAAAGAATGGTGCTCCGGGATAAGAACCATCCAAGCGTGATTATCTGGAGCCTTGGCAACGAAGCAGGCAACGGCTGGAATTTTTACCAGGGTTATCATCTTATAAAAAGTATGGACGCTTCACGCCCTGTTCAATATGAAAGAGCAGGATTGAACTGGAACACCGATATATTTTGCCCCATGTATCCCGATCCCGGCTATCTTCCAAAGTATGGTTCTTCGCATCCTTCACGTCCACTGATCATGTGTGAGTATGCGCATGCAATGGGTAACAGTGTTGGCAACTTCCGGGATTACTGGGATGAAATTGAAAAATATCCATCCTTGCAGGGAGGGTTCATTTGGGATTGGGTTGACCAGGGAATGCTGCTTGAAAAGAACGGAAAGAAAATGTGGGGTTATGGAGGAGACTGGGGGCCGCCCGGCACACCAAGCGATAATAATTTTATGTGCAATGGTCTTGTTGCGCCGGACAGGGTGTGGAATCCCCATGCATACGAGGTACGAAAAGTTTACCAGTACATTCATTTTAAACTCGATACAGCAACAAAAAAATTAGAGATAAAAAATACCTGGTTCTTCAGGGACCTCTCTAATTTTTATCTTGAATGGAAGTTGATGATGAACGGGGAGGCAGTGCAGACCAAAACAATATCAAATATAAATGCAGCGCCGCATGATACAATGAGTGTTCTTATTCCCTATGCTATTGGTGAGGATAGCAGTGCCGAGTACTATTTACAGGTAACAGCAAAACTTAAAAACGATGAGGGTGTGTTAAAAGCAGATACACCGCTTGCTTTTGAAGAATTCAAATTAAATGAAGCGAAGCCTTATATATATGCAACTTCTGAACATGCAATTTCGATTGTGGACGGTAATTTTTCCATTGCATTAAAGAACAAAAATTTTACACTCAGGTTTAATAAAGAAAACGGAGACATTGAATCTTACGAAGTAAAGGACAAAGAGATATTTAAACAGGGCCCTGAAATAAATTTCTGGCGGCCACCGACTGACAATGATTTTGGTGCAGGTCTTCAGAAAAAGTTAGAAGAGTGGAAAGACTCAGCGAAAGCACAGTTTGTTAGTATAAAATATGAGTTAAGAAATGATGCAGGGTGGGCAAAGGTAATTGTAGAACGATCATTGTTCAATGGCGATGCTTCTCTCACGCAAACTTTTTCTGTGGACGGCGCCGGCACATTAAAAATTGAAAATGATTTCAGGGCGATCAGGGGTGAGCATCCGATGCTTTTTAAATTTGGAAATCATATCAGGTTGCCAACAGATTTTGCAAACATTGAATGGTATGGCCGTGGTCCCTGGGAAAATTATTGGGACCGCAAAACATCTGCATTTATCGGTGACTATAAAGGACCGATCATAGACCAGTATTACCCATACATACGTCCGCAGGAGAGCGGGAATAAAACCGATGTACGCTGGGCAAAGATTACACGCGATGATGGAAGTGGTATTACTATTATGAGCACGGATACACTTCTCAACATAGAAGCATTGCCCTATAGTCCTGATGAGTTATTTCCCGGCATGGAGAAAGATCAGACACACAGCGAAGAGCTGGTACCTGATAATGTAGTTCATCTTGATGTGGACCTGCAGCAAATGGGTGTTGGGGGCATCAACAGCTGGGGCGCATTGCCGCTGGAAAAATACAGGTTGCCTTATCAAAACTATTCATACAGTTATCTTATTATTCCGTTTAATAAATGATGTACGATTTCAGATGCGGATTTTAAGTTTTTTGTTTCGGTTCTTAGATCTTTATCGGGATTAGTCACATTTCTGCTTAATAGATTTCGGATTTTGATTTTTTTCCTTCGGACGGCAGGCAGGGGTTTGATATTTGAATGTTGAAATTTTTTGGGACGATCTTTAGTGCTGCTATTTGACTTCGTTGTGTCACTCACTTCAGGGACCGGCACTCTATTCAGCAAAGACAAAAACTTTGTCTCACCCATTGTATTTTCCTTCTTCATTAAAATTATGTAAGTTGAAAAATGAATTTTATTTTCACGCTTGTCAGCCCTTTTCTTCCTGTAAGTAAGGTGTGACATTAAAAATCGGTCCTAAAAACAATATGCCCAAACCAATTTTTGAACCCATTATTTATAAGGGCTCACCCCGAATAAAAGTCAGTTTTGAAAACAATGATGCCTGGAATAAAAGAATGAAGCAGGTGCCGGGAGCCATGTGGAGTATGACATTAAGAAGCTGGCATATACCGGATACAAAAGAGAACAGAGAAAGATGCGGCTTGCAACCGAAAGAATACAGTGTAATAAGAAATACAGATGACCATTCTTTACAAAAAAGATTGCAGGATGTAGCAGAAAAAATAAAACTGAAAGGATACAGCCGGAATACCGGGGAAAATTATTGTCAGCATCTTAAAGAATATTTCGAGATCATTAGTTTGAAATATGATCCTGAAAAGGTAAATAAACCAATTATTGAAAAGTATCTATTGTGGCGATTAGAGAAAAAGCAAAGTTCTGAGAGTGATGTGCGGCATGGCATGACACAATTTCAAACTCAAGGCAAGACAACGATTCAACGACTTTTAAAAAATGAATGAAACTCGACCCTGCCAATGCTTCTTTGACATAGGTTTATTTTCACACTCGTTCACTGTTGACGGTTCGCTTAAATGCATGCGGGAAAAGATGGGAGTTGCAGTTTTTAAAATTGTTCATTGTTGAGATAACGTTTTAAGTGCAACATCGTATGACCTCACGCACAAGAAAAAAATAAACGTTGACATTAAACTGAACGACCAACATCAAGGCATGACAGTTGAAAGTCACAGCAGCACTACAGCCAAATCAAGGCGAAAGAAAGAAAAGTGCTGTATATCTTTTCTTTCTTGATGTTTTCTTTGTTACTTTCTTTTGTATCAAGAGGTAATTATATACCTGTTACACCATGAGCGGCAATTATACACGATTAGACCAATGTAAAAGAAAAAATATATGATAATTTATGGAATTATATTGATTTCAGCGATTAGTGGAATCAGTTTTCTTATTGGATACATTGTTTGTCTTTTGCAATTTAGGAGAAAGAAGTTTTAAGCTATCTCTCAATGATTTTACCTCTTGCTTTAATTCAATATTTTGGGTATCAGACAAATATTTACCCCATAAAGTCGATGCCGTAATTAAAGATGGAATAAGTAGAGTTAAAATTATAGTTAACCATAAATTGGTTAGTCTATAAAGAAAATTTGGTTTTTTGGGAAGCCCTATTGAATTTATAGTTTCGATAAAATCATCTATATAGTTAGATAGTTTTCTCTTTGCTTCATTGGCTTCATGTACCTCTTGTCTAATTGACGGAAAAGAACCAAAATTCCATATTAAATTATACTCAT
>DATBFI010000501.1:0-13229 GCA_036558585.1 Chitinophagaceae bacterium | reverse complement strand
AGAAACAAAAGCTCCTGTACAAATAGTTACACTTGATGAAGCTACTTCGGCAGAAAAACAAAAAAGTAAAGCCGCAAAAACATGGATATTTAAAGCAGACAACGTTCGTGATTTTGCTTTTACATCTTCGCGTAAGTTTATATGGGATGCGATGCCCGCATATGTTGAAGGTAAAAAAGTAATGTGCATGAGTTATTATGGCAAGGAAGCTTATGGCTTATACAGCAAATATTCAACAAAGCTTATAGCTCATACTGTTAAAACATATTCGCATTTTACTTTCCCGTTTCCTTACCCTGTTGCACAAAGTGTAGAAGCTGCAAACGGTATGGAATATCCAATGATCTGTTTTAATAATGGACGAACCAATAAAGACGGTACTTATAGTGAAGCAACAAAAAATGGAATGATCGGTGTTATCATTCATGAAGTGGGTCACAACTTTTTTCCTATGATCGTGAACAGCGACGAACGCCAATGGACGTGGATGGATGAAGGTTTAAATTCGTTCCTTCAGTATTTAACGGAAGAATTATTTGATAATAAATTTCCTTCACGCCGGGGGCCGGCATGGGCAATTGTTGATTATATGAAATTACCAAAAGACCAACTGGAGCCTATTATGACCAATAGCGAAAATATAATTCAGTTTGGCAGTAATGCTTACGGAAAACCTACAGCGGCACTTAATATTCTTCGGGAAACAGTTATGGGCAGGAAATTATTTGATTATGCTTTTAAAACCTATGCCCAACGATGGGAATTTAAACATCCCACACCCGCAGATTTTTTCAGAACAATGGAAGATGCAAGTGGCGAAGACCTGGACTGGTTCTGGCGTGGATGGTTCTACACCACTGATCCCTGCGATATTTCTATTGACAGTGTACAGGCATTTAAAGCAGATTTCAACGGTACGCCAAAACCTGTTATGCCACAAGGGAAGATAAATGCAGACGGCACAAAAAATATTGACACACCAATTGTGAATCGGTATGATGATATTTCAAAGATGAGGAACAGGGATGATAAGAATATACATTTCTTAACCGATGTTGACACAGCACTTCGTGATTTTTACTGGAGGTATGACAGGCAACTTGAACCTTATGACTCCTCTTTCGCTTTTAAAGTGCAACCCCAGGAAACAGTCCCTATTGATGATACAACAAAACAAAAATTTGCAAACAAATTTGTGTACCAGGTGTCATTCAGCAACAAAGGAGGTTTGATAATGCCCATCATTGTACAATGGACGTTCACAGATGGAACAAAAGAAATTGATCGCATACCGGCACAGATCTGGCGCAAAGATGAAAATCACCTGAACAAAGTTTTCCTGAAAGACAAAGAAGTGGTATCTGTTCAATTAGATCCATATAGGGAAACCGCTGACATTGATGAAAGCAACAATAACTGGCCAAAAGCAGAAGCGCCCAGCAACTTTACTATCTATAAATTAAAACAGGCTGCAAGAGGGCAATCACAAGGTATAAATCCTATGCAGAACGCAAATCAGAAAAAGGTATATTAAGAAGCGATATCTTTTTGAGTTGTTCACTGTTTTTACAAATAAAGCCATCTCTAAGGATAGCTTTTCTTTGTAAGCTTTTTAAGCTTTACGGTTAATTAAAAGATGCTTAGGTTGAGCTGCTGTTTTTTATTTCGTCAGTACCATTTTTTTTGTATCAATCAATTTTCCGTTTACAACAAGAGAATACTGATAAATGCCTGCAGCTAATTCGCCAGCTTGTAAAATCACCTGCCCTTTTCCTTTTGCAGTTGCAGCAATATTTTTTATCAGCCTTCCATTGACATCTGTGATCCTGATAAAAGCATTGGCAGTATTTTGCGGGAGCAAATAATTAATTACTGTACTTTGATTAAATGGATTCGGAGAATTTTGTGCAAGTGATGCACCTGTAATAGTTTCAGCAGATTTTACAGTATTTTCATTTAAAGCTTTAGTTAATGATAGATCATCTTTTAGCGTGTTCATTAGTTGCTTAAGCGCTTCGATATTTTTATTTTGATCTGTTATCATTCGTTGCAGCTCTTCATTCTTTTTATTTTGTTGTTCTATCATTTGCTGTTGCTCCTGTATACCTTTTATCAACACAGGAATTATATCAGCATACATCACACCCAAACGCGCCGCAGCCACTTTTTCTCTTTTTCCTGTACTATCTCTTTTGTATTCGTAAGCTTTTACCACTTCCGGCAACACTTTTTGTAAATCCTGTGCTATTAATCCTAATTTGTCATCGGTATTGTGTTCATCTTTCCAGTTAAATTTTACAGGGTGCAGTTGCATGATTTTTTTCAAACCATAATTTAAATCGCGGATATTTTTCTTGTCTCTTGCATCGGAAGTGTTGACGCTGCCATCATCGGCCCAAACTTCGGCCCATCTTTTTGAAGAGTTACCCAGCAAATAGAATGCATCAATATCAGGAATAAAATCACCACTTGAACGAGTCGTGGCAAAGCCTCCTCCAACAAACGCACCTCCGCCTGCCATAACTATATTGCCATTTACCTGCAAAATGTCGCCCACAATTGTTCGCTCACCCTGTGGATTTAAATTTAATATTTCTGCTCTCCCATTATTTCTTGCCTGTATTCCATTCGCATCAATCACCAAATTTTCAAAAGTTGTGGGGCCGGCAACAATGTATCCGCCACCGCTAAGTGTTGCTGCACTCCCTATCACTACATGAAATTTAGCAGAGGGCACCGCACCTATTCCTATATTATTGGTAGCGGCTTCTACAAATAAGGCGCCCCTGCTTATGTTCACATCACCGCCATCTGCATTCAAACTCAATAAGCCACCAGCAGCATTATTTCTTGCCTGTATAGAACCAGTGCTGATACCAAGATTAAAAGTATTTGTTGCACCAACTACAATCGTTCCACCACCACTTAGGCTCAGAGCGCTTCCGCCAACAACATTCAAGGGCACGGCAGGCGCAGCTGTTCCGATGCCCAACCGATTCGTTGAACTTTGAAAAAATAACGCGCCTGAATGAATGTTTACATCTCCTCCCAGCCTGTTCAAAGATAAAGTACTCGCAGCCCCATTATTTCTTGCCATGATCTCATCATTATCAATTCCAAGATTGGTAGCGGTTGGTGTACCAATCTCAACATATCCGCCACCAACAAGGGTTGCACCGCCTCCGTTCATTATATGTAAGGGCACAAGAGGCGAAGTTGTACCGATGCCTACATTCCCGGAATTTGTTACAACCATTTTTGCTGCATTAAGCACATCTACCTGCAAGGGATTCCTGTTTGCATCGGTTGAATTGATATGTACCTGTGCAAGAGGTGAAGTTGTACCAATGCCTGCATTTCCGGAATTTGTTACAACCATTTTTGTTGCATCAAGCACATCTACCTGCAAGGGATTCCTTGTTGCATCTGTTGAATTGATGTGTACCTGCGCAAGGGGCGAAGTAGTTCCAAAGCCCCACAGACCCTCATTGGTCAACCTGCCCTGTTTTTTGTTATGGGATATAAAATCTATATTCTTGTTATCAATGGATCCAAAAGTTCCTGTTGATCCCAATGTGTTACCTCCTGTTGTCCAACTCTGTGCTATAATTGTTGTACTTATATGCATGCAGCATGCAATTATTAAATACGACTTCCTTTTCATAAATAAATTTTTATTAAATCAGTTTGATTTTTTATAGACGAAGTGAAGAAAATACATTATCTCACTATAAGCGTTTTGGTTTCTGTAGCACCATTCAGCGAGAATTTAATTTTATAAATTCCTGATGATATATTGTTGAGGTCAATGTATGTATTGTTTATTCCTTCGACAGATTCAAGGGAAGTTTGCTTTATTAATTTGCCTTCAGTATTGAAAATTTGCACAAACATTTTTGCCTTACTATCTGCATTGAATTGTACGTTAACATGGCTTGCTTTGCTTACAGGGTTTGGATTTAATGCAAGTATCAGCTTCGGTTTCGCCAAATTGTTTTTAAAAGTTTTAATGTCCGAAAATTGTTCTGCTCCATTGTTATCAACAACTTCAATTTGATAATAAAGAAATTTATTTTGATTGCCTGGTTCATTATCTGTGTAATTATAAAAGTGCAGTACAGAAGAATTTCCGGCAGCTTTTACTTTCGCTATCTCACCAAAATTTTTTGCATCAGCACTTCTTTTTACTGAAAAATAAGATGTGTTTTGTTCGCTGGCTGTATTCCAGCTAAGCAGTACATTATTATTGGCTGTGGCAGCAAGAGAGAAATTTATGAGTTGTACCGGCAAGGTGCCGGTAGCATCAAAAGAACCGCTCATATCGCCATCCACTTTTGAAAAGTAAAAGTAGGAGCCTGGAACTTTTATTACGTATTGAAATGATGTGTTGGATGCATCGATAGGCGCATCCCATGTGTCAGCACCGGCGGGTATGTTTACCGTGGTGCCCGTAGTTGTATGCGTACCATTGTCCAATGTCCATAAAACGGTATCGCCGACTATCGCATCAAACTGAGCAGGATCAAAATGAAAGTCTGCAACATGCACTTCGTGAACCGTTGCCTTTGCCGCAAGTGCATTCAAAAAAATAACGGGCAATAAAAGAATAGGTGCTTTCATGGTTAAAAGCTTTAGTAAAAAAATTTTTTTATGATAAAAGGCAGCTTTGCAGTAAGCAAGAAATAATAGCAGCGTCTTGATATTAGTTTAAAGAATAAACGCAATGCGATTTTACTCTGCCTCAATTCCGTAATCAAAATTCAACCAGAAGCAGCACACCTCATTTACCCCTTTGGGTGATTTTGAAATTGAATAAGAAAAATTACCTGAGCATGAGTTCTCTTAAGCGCGCTATAACGGTAGAGCGCGAGCTGACGTTGAGTTTGAGATAAGCGTTCTGAATATGCTTTTTGATCGTATTGACAGAGACAAAAATTTCAGCAGCAATTTGTTGGTTGGTTTTGCCGGCATAAATTAATTGCAGCACATCAAATTCTCTTTCGCTTAAATGCACCAGAAGATGACGGTTTATTTTTGCAAGAATTATTTGTGGGACTTCCTGGTTGCTTCGCTGGGCAAAATTAGAAATGGCGATCGTAAGTGAAGCGAGCAACGTTTTTTCATTGAAAGGTTTTACTATATAGCCCCAGGGCTCAACAGATTTAGCTCTCTCCAGGGTATCTTTATCTGCATAAGAAGTTAAAAACAAAAAAGGCAATTGAAAATTTTTGTTGATATATCCGGCTATTTGAATACCATCCGTTGCGCTGTCGAGATTAATATCGAGAATTACCGCATCTGGTGTGTTATTGTTTAACTGGCTCTTTGCTTCCTCATCATCATAAGCGATTCCTGAAACCACGAAATCATAATTGTTCAGGTACATAGCAATATTCTCTGCAATAACCGGCTCGTCTTCCACAATCAAAATTTTGAATTCATTCATCTCACTGTTATTTTTTGAGCAGTATTACAATAAAACTGTTTCAGGCCATTTTATATTTGGCTATATGCATAACAAAGCAGGCACCATTATCATTATACACATCCAGTTTTGCTTTCAATTTCTTTGCAAACGCCTTGATAAGCTTGTAACCGAATGAGTGATTGGCTTTTGTATCCCAATCTTCAGGAAATCCATTCCCATTATCCTGCACTTCAAGAACCAATTCACTATTTTTTTGTTTTAATGCAACTGCAAGTTCCCCGGATTCTTTTCCTTTGAAAGCATACTTCAGTGAATTGCTGATAAGTTCGTTTACAATCAGCCCAATGGGGATAACAGTATCAACATCAAGGTTGAGGTTATCGATATCCGTTTTTAATTTCACTTTATCCTTTTGCATGTTGTAGGAGTCAAAAAGATTCAATGCCAGGTTTTGAATATAGTTCTTCATTTGAATTCCTTTGATATTCCCTTCATGATATAGGTTTTGATGAATCAGTGCCATGCTTAACACACGATTTTTGCTTTCCTTTACTGCCTCGGATGCATGCCCGTCCTTAATATTGAGTGATTGCAGGTCAAGCAAACTGGAAACAATCTGCATATTGTTTTTAACGCGGTGGTGAATTTCTTTTATAAGGGTCTGCAATTCATCCGCTTGTTTTTTAATAATGCTGTTTTTGTGTTTCTGCCTGTGATACTGATAAAAAATAATTGCCGCCATGCAAAATGTAACAGACAACCCGATCAAGAGACTTAGTCGCAATTTTTTTGCACTGTTTAACTGGCCCTGTTGCAGATCATTCTCTCGCTTTAGAGCTGAATGCAATTTCTTTTCATTTTCAAGTTGCACAGTGTGCAAAGCATTTGTCTTGGTTAATGCCTCGCGCAACAATTTTTCTTTTTGAAGAATAGAATCCTTCAGCCGGTTTTCTCTTTCTAAATTTCGTCGTAATTCACTTTCACGCAGCAGCTCCAATTTTTTTATCTCATTTTGATTGCTCAAATATTTTATTTCGTTCTCTGAAGCCTGCATGTTTACAATGCCCTCCATTTTTCCCAGCCTTATTGCATTTTCACCCGTATAAATATTTGTAAGCTGCTGATTATATTTTTTTAAAAATTCGTAAGCAGTTTTAAGATCGTTTAACTCATAATATGATTCGGCTATATTCTTATATACAAAAAGTCTCGTTTCAGGATATAAGGTACTGCCGGCGATATTTAATGCTGTATCATAGTATGCATTACCGGCGGTTTTATTGCCACGGGCAAGCTGATAATTTGCCAGCAACACGTAGTAACGTATAGAAAAATTCAGATCCGTAGAGGGAATAATTTTTTCCTGGAGCAGGCGAAAATATTTTTGTGCCTCATTTAGTTTTTTTAATCTTATCAGCGAAGCAACGATAGAAAAACGAGCCAGGTAAATGTCTGTATTCATATTTTTTTTCTCTGCTCCCTGTAAAGCCACTCCGGCATAGTAAAGTGCACTATCAAATTTTCTTGCTTCGTAATAAATGTCGCTCAGCTTGTTGGCAACTCGTACATAACCTGTTGTATCACCAATATTTTTTTTTGCTTCAAATGATTTTTTTGAAAAGTCTGCGCCGGCATTAAAATTTTGAAAAAAATTATACAGCAGGCCAAGATATTCATTTGCTTCTGCCTCTACCGTTTTTGAGTTTGCCTTCCGGGCTTTTTCAATTGCGGTATTTAAATTAAGCGCAGCTAAAGTATAATTACCGCGGTAATACTGCGCTCGGGCCATATATACCTGCGAAAGGGCTTCATCTTCAGCAGCACCTGTTTTTGCATAGATATTCCTTGCTTTTGTATAGTTATTTATTGATCTGTCGTAATTACTGTTTACATAATATACTTCTCCAATGGTGAAATACGCTTTGGCTTCGAGGTAAAGAATTTCCTGTCTGTTTGCTGTTGACGCGGCTATTCTCAACAGCTGCAGTCCCTGCAATGTGTCAGTTTCTGAAATTTTTTTTCCATTGCTGATCAGGCTTTCAATAAGAGCGACAGAATCTTTTTGGAAAACACGGGAAGAACTATCGGGACTGTTACTATTTTGTGCGGCTAATTTGAAAGCAACACATGACATCAACACGATAACGTATAAATTCTTCATTACAAAAACTTTTCAATCCTCAACAATAAAGATGCCTTCCCGAATTTCCATCATAAGTAAAATCAATTCCTCACCCAAAAGGGTAGTTTTGCAAAGAATCGGCTCTGGCAGATTGTGCGTAGATATAACTTCCCGAAAGAATGGACCGGATAAGAAAAAATATTTTTTGAACATGACAACAGGTTTTGAAATGTTATCATTTTTGCTCAAAACCGAATTCCGCTAAAAGGCGATTTAGCTTTGGTTATTAAAATTAAAACTTCTTTGCATTTAATTATAAACAGGTTTCCTATTAAGATTTTTAACAACCTTCTGGTTTTTCGATTATAAAGGAAGTATAACAGCCTTTCAAAGTGAATTGAAATATTTTTATGTCTTACAGACTTCTATTACTCATGTTATTTTTACAATTCCATAGTCATTAACGGTTATTCTTTTTTCACTTTGCAGAAACTCCATCACTTTCCAGAACTTCTCTTTTTTAATACCATTAAGGTTATTCTGCAATTCCTTCAGTGCAATACCCTTGTCTGTAATATGCTGATATATCTTTTGTTCGATCTTTTTAAATTCTTCTTCCGTAAGGGCGAAATTTTTATGTTGTAAACACACGTCACAGATATTGCATTCCTTTACATTGTTATCACCAAAGTAAGCCGAGATATAACGGCTGCGACATTCGCTGGATAATTCAAGATAACGAAGCATTACTTCAGTTCGCAATTCATATTGCTTTCTGCGTTGCAAATAATTTTCATAATCTATATGCAGGGATTGAGCCGGCGCTCTGTCAGTCAAAAAATTAATTTGCGGTGTTTCTTTCATGGGTAAATATTTGATTATACCCAAGGACTGGAGATGGTTCAATTGTTTTTTTACTTCATCAATTGTTTGTTTAGTAAGTCTCGCAATTTGCTTTTCATGTATTGAAACAAGGTCATCTACAATACCTTCATAAGTTCTAAGCAGGCATTTAATCACCGGTTCCAACGACGAATGAGTTTTCTCAAAATCAGATAATAATTCTTTTGACGCCGTAAAGCCTGCACGGGCAGGAAGAAAGACATTTTCATTAAACGCCAGGTGATCTTCGTGTTCCAATACCTTCAATACATTTATCACAAGAGGAACATCAAGTTTAAAATTCTTTACAAATTCATTTATATCAAAATCATAATAATTATCCCTGCCAATCCCAACAGGGATTTGTAAATAATCTGCTAATGACTGATAAACTTTTCTAATGTTGTTTACTTCGGGAAAACGTACAGCCGGAAGCGCTTTAAGTGCAGCACTGTCTTCATCATTATATAAGAGAACGGCATATGATCTTTTACCATCTCTGCCTGCACGGCCAGCCTCCTGGTAATAACTTTCCATGCAATCAGGAGCATCATAATGAATCACCGTTCTTACGTCGGGTTTATCAATGCCCATACCAAAGGCATTTGTACAAACGATTACCCTTGTTTGATTATTTATCCATGCTTCCTGTTTCTTATTTCTCTCTTCCTGTGATAAACCCGCATGATAAAAATCGACTGATATGTGTTGTAAGGCCAGCAATTGAACAACCTGTTTCGTTAACCGTCTGCTTTTACAATATATAATGCTGCTGCCCGGAACATTATTTATTACATCAACCGTCTTATTTATTTTGCTATCCACCTTAAAAATGCTGTACGAAAGATTAGGTCTTTCAAAAGACTGCCGGAAGATATTTGCGTTTTTAAATTTTAATTTCGCGCTGATATCCTTTTGTACCAATGGTGTAGCAGACGCAGTTAATGCCAACACAGGAACGCCAGGCAGTTCATCTCTAAAGTTTGCGATACGCAAATAGGGGGGGCGAAAATCATACCCCCATTGTGAAATACAATGAGCCTCATCAACGGCAATAAGATTGATGTTTAATTCATGTATATATTCTTTAAAAAAATTTGTTTCCAATCGTTCCGGTGAAACATATAAAAACTTGAAATTACCATGCACTGCATTATTCAAAGTTTTCTTTACTTCATAAAATGTCATCCCACTATGAATTGCAAGTGCAGGAATATTTCTTTTATTAAGGTTCTCCACCTGGTCTTTCATTAACGCTATTAAAGGAGAAATAACAACACATATTCCCTCTTTCAGCAGTGCCGGTACCTGGAAACAAACAGATTTACCGCCACCGGTTGGTAACAATGCTAAAGTATCTTTACCATCCAATATTGAATTAATAATTTCTTCCTGTTGAGGGCGAAAGGAAGAATAGTGCCAGTATTGTTGAAGTATTTGGAGGGGAGAATTAAGCATTAATAAATAATCTTCGTCAAAGGTGAAAAGTGAAGAATTGGAAATTTATACTTTTCTTTCAATGGAAATCAAGGTTTTGTGATTGAATTGAAGAAACATACACTTTTTTAAGAGAAGCAAGGTAACTTATTTTATTTTCACTTTTCTTCTTCCGCCTTTCACTTCTTCTCTTTTTATTTTATATCACTCGTTTCCAATTCAGCCTGACGGAATTTACCGCGAGCACTACATCACTTAACCCCATTACCAACGCTCCGAAAGTAGGGCTTAAAAAACCAAAAGCCGCAACAGGAATTGCAATTATATTATATAAGAATGCCCAAAATAAATTTTGTTTGATGGTGATATAAGTATGCTTTCCAAGACCTAATGACAAAGGCAAATGCTTTAAACCATGATTCATTAAAACAACCTGTGCACTTTGCATAGCAATTTGCGCAGCCTCGCTTAAAGAGATGCCTACAGTAGCTTTTGCAAGCGCAGGCGCGTCATTAATGCCATCACCAACCATTGCAGTTGGAGCAATAGCGTTATACTGTGCTATCTTGTTTAATTTTTGTTCAGGCGTTTGTTCTGCTATTACCTCATCAATTCCTAATTGGCTTGCCACTTTTTCAGATTTTTCTTTTTTGTCACCGCTTAATAAAATTGTTTTAATTCCTTTTGATTTTAACAGAGCAACAACTTGTTTTGCCTCATGCCTGATATCATCTGCAACATCAATCCACCCAAGTAGTTCATTATTGCGAATGATATAAATGCTGTGCGAATGATCTTTTGTCAGTTTTTCGGCAATTTTTGAGGAACCGGCAATAAATACATTTCCTTCTTTGTCAATTGCCTTCATACCCAAACCCTTTATCTCCTCAATTTTTTTCCAACGTTCTTCATTTTTTGTTTTCCATTCTTTGGCAATCGTTTTTGCGACCGGATGATTTGAATAACGTTCCAGTGAATATGCGATGCGTTTAAAATCGTCAACGGTGAATCGGGAATTGGGAGTCGAATCCGCGATCTGTAATCTAAAATCTGCAATTTTGAATTCTCCGGTAGTAAGCGTTCCTGTTTTATCAAATACAACTTGCTTAATATTTTTAAAAATTTCAAGGCTTCTTGCATTCTTGAATAATATACCATTCCTTGCAGCCCTTCCCAGGCCAACAGCAATTGCGGCTGGCGTTGCAAGACCCATTGCGCATGGACATGCAATTACTAATACGGCTATACTTCTTAATAAACTCGCACCAAAGCCGATATCAGCAAAAAAATAGTTGCACAACAAAGTCATTAAAGCGATACCAACAACAACGGGGACAAAAATGACGCTGATCTTATCCGCCAATTGTTGCACCGGCGGTTTTTCAGTTTGTGCTTCTTTTACCATTTTTAAAATATTACTCATTACTGTATTCTCACCAACCGCTGTTACATATGCTTTTACTGTTCCATGTTCCAGGATGCTGCCACCAATCAGCTTATCATTCATTTTCTTTTCAACATGTAAACTTTCTCCTGTAATGATTGCCTCATTTACCCTGGCATTTCCCCACAGAATTTTACAATCCATTGGTACGTGTTCACCGCTTTTTATAAGTATTAGATCACCTACTCTTAAGTTATTGCTTTCAACCGGAAAAATATGTTCCTGGTACTGATCATCATATGCGATCATATTCGCCATTATCTTTTGGTCAACAACTAATTTTTTTAATTCAGCTTGTGTTGTTTCAACAGCTTTGTCTTCAAGCCAGTTCCCAAAAAATACCAGTGTTATTATAGCTGCTGCAGTCTCATAAAACAGGTAATGCTCTGCATCGCCAATTAATGTGCCGTAAAGGCTGTAAATAAATGCCGCGGTAGCACCAAGTGTGATCAGCACATTCATATTTGGAATGCCTTTTAATACACTTTTTATTGCACTTCTGCCAAAAAAATTCATTCCAACAATAAAAACAGGAATAGTTAACCCCAGTTGCAGATAAGGATTTATTAGCGTCTGAACATGTACACCTGGTATTATGTGTAAAAGCAAGGGAGCTAAAAAAATGAAACAAAATATAAAACGCTGAAAATGATTTTTGAAGAGCTTCTTACTTACTTTTTGTTTTTCGTTCTTTTCGTCCACAACTCGGTATCCTAAATTTTCAATGCCTTTTTCTATCTCTGATTTTGTAATATTTCCATTTATGTCAAAGCTTGCATCATTGCCAATAAAGTTTACTCTTACATTTTCAAGTCCTTTCTCCTCAAGATACTTTTGAATAGTAAGTGCACAATTAGAACAACTCATTCCCTCTATTTTCCAATTTACTTTTTCCATATTTTTTGAATCAACTGCCAATTACTATGAAATTGCAATTATAATTGCCCGAACTCCAACTGCAAAGTTACCATCGCATAAAGAATGGGTTTTGTTAATGCCGGAATATCTTTTTAACGTGGTTGCAATTATCTATCGATTAAAGAGAAGCAGCACTGAGAAACTATTTCAGTCAAGAACTAAAATTACAATACCATTCATAACCGCTTTTACGCCATTGGTCAAAACTAATATGGATGGCTGTAACCTTGAGAGAACTTTGCAGACTAATAGTGAAAAATTTTATGAGAAGAATTATACCATTACTGAGTGTTTTGCTCTTGTATGCGTTTACTGCTACGGCACAAAATATAACCGGCAATGTAAAGGACGGCGATGGCAAGAGCCTGGTTAATGCAAGTGTTTCTTTATTAAATGCGAAAGACTCATCAGTTGTAAAATTAGCAGTGACCGATCAAAACGGACGATATGAATTTAAGAATATCAAGAGTGGCAGATACATAACAAATGTTTCTTTTGTTGGATATAAAGCGAACTATTCCACTGTATTTGAAGTTCCGGGGAGCGGCGACATAAGGGTTGCTCCTGTTGTAATAACAAAACTTAGCGGGGATTTAAAAGATGTTACAGTTACCGCAAAAAAGCCTATTGTTGAAGTAAAAGCTGACAAAACAATTTTAAATGTGGAGAACAGCATTAATGCTGTTGGCAGTGATGCACTGGAATTGTTGCGTAAATCTCCGGGCGTGCTTGTTGACAAAGATGACAATGTAAGCCTGGCCGGTAAAAACGGGGTGAAGATTTATATTGATGGTAAACCTTCGCCGTTAACAGGTACGGATCTGGCATATTATCTCAAATCATTGCAATCATCCCAAATTGAATCAATTGAACTTATTACCAATCCTTCTGCAAAATATGAAGCTGAAGGTAACGCGGGGATCATTAATATTCGTCTGAAGAAAAATAGATCTTATGGTACAAATGGTTCTGTAAATGCAGGTTACAATATTGGTATC
>DATBFI010000500.1:0-7926 GCA_036558585.1 Chitinophagaceae bacterium | reverse complement strand
TTAAAGTTAGAAGCCTTTTTTCGCTACCCCATCCTCTATAGCCTGCATAGCTTTGGCTTCACTAAGTATAGCTGCCATTTTATTTCCTTTACCATCATGGCCGGTGGCCATATAACCGCCCTTTGCAGTTTTAGTAATAACGGCATCTTGCATTGGAACATTCTTTTCTTTTGTTTTTAGACAATATGCTTTAATCATTTTAGAGGTGTCCATGTTTAATTATTTAATGGTCAGTTAATAGATTTCCCGTTAAAAAACAGGGCACAATCTACAAATTTTTTGATTTAAACGGAAAATGGTCAAATTTTAAAAGGATAATTCGTTTGTGACTTCCACTCCCATGCAAACCCCATAGCATGAATTTTTTTGCAGTTCTGCCTTAGGCGGACTCTTGTACTTTTGCAATTTAGTTCGAACAAGTTTATTTGAATTTTCAATTGCGAAATTTTCGTCCCGACAGCAATTTTATCGTGAATGAATTTTATTACCTAATTAGTTAGACAATGAAAAAAACGATTGCCGTCCTCTCCCTGAACTTCCTGGCTGCAGGAATAGTTTTTTCACAGCCTTTTAAAGGCCAGGTTGACTCAATGAATCTTCCGGCAGCGGGTCCGGCACATTATCAACCTGAATATGATATTGATATTTCCGTTGATCCGCAAGCCTGGACGAAGGAAAAACAAGGCATGCATGTCGCTTTTGGTTCGGAAGATGAATTGTATTTCAGAACAGAAGTTCCGCAAATAAAAAATGAATCTGCCTCGTGGGAAGCAACAGGATGGAAAGGTGAAAGACTAAATACACAAATTGTAGTATGGTCACCTGATACTTTAGAGCAGGTGCGTTTTAAGGTAAGTGATTTAAAAAACGAAAAGGGAAAATTGTTGAGCAAAGAAAATATTCTTCTGAATAAAGTTTGTTATGTGCTTGCCAATTATCCTTACAATTCTGACAAGCCGGACTGCAACTCCTCTCCTTACAAGAATGGCTTTCTGATGCCGGATCGTTTTGAAGCCGCAGAAAGATTTGATGTGCCGGGTAAAACCGTAAGACCCGTTTGGCTTTCATTAAATATTCCTGCCGATGCAGAACCGGGAATCTACAATGGTACTATAGAAGTGTCTTCTAAAAATGGAAATGCTGGTTTGAATATAAAAGTCAAAGTACAGAATCAAGCATTACCAAAACCTCGGGACTGGCACTACCGGCTTGACTTATGGCAAAATCCCTGGGTGATTGCAGACTTTTATCATGTAAAACCGTGGGGTGAGGAGCATAAGATGTTACTTAAAAAACATTTGCAGTTGTATGCAGATGCCGGTGGCACATTCATCACTACTTACGGTGTCCATTCTCCATGGAGTGATAATGAATACGCAATTGAGGGGGGAATGATTGAATGGGTAAAACAAAAAAACGGTTCATGGAAGTTCGATTACAATATTTTTGATCAGTATGTGGAGCTGGCAATGAGCATGGGTATTGATAAAGCTATCACTATCTATACACCGGTTCCAAATAATAACCGGTTTCGTTATATAGACGAAAAAACCGGGAACTATGTATATGAATCGTGGCCACCTCAATCTGACACATTTAAAACTGTTTGGAATATTTTTCTTAATGATCTGAAAATACACCTTGAAAAAAAAGGTTGGTTTGAAAAAACTTATATCGGAATTAATGAGAGCGAACTTTCACAAACACTGGCTGCGATTAAAGTGGTTAAAGAAAATTCAAAGAAATGGAAGATAACATATGCAGGTGACTGGCATAAAGAACTCGACACATTGTTGGACGATTATTGCAGCGTTTATGAATATCAACCTTCTCTTGATGAAGTAAAAGCCCGCTCAGCAAAAGGGTATACTTCTACATTTTATGTATGTTGTCATCCTGCAAAGCCAAACAACTTCCTGTTTTCTCCGCCCATCGAAGGAAGATGGCAAGGCTGGTTTTCTGCTGCACATGGCTATAATGGTTTTTTACGCTGGGCTTATGATGCATGGCCCGAAGACCCTATGCGTGATGCACGTTATGGTTCATGGGCATCAGGTGATAGCTACCTTATTTATCCGGGTGGCAACAGTTGTATCCGATTTGAAAAACTAAGAGAAGGTGTTGTGGATTATGAAAAGATAAGGATCATAAGAGAGCTTGCTGCAAAATCTTCTGATGCTTCAGTAAAAAATTTGATGAAAGCATTTGCCGCACACCTGCAAACACTGAATGATGAAAAGAGTTTTAATGAAGAGAAGTTAAAAAATGATGTAGCAAAAGGGAGAGAGATGATTGATGAGCTGAGTGAAAAACTTGGAAATAAACTTTTTTAGTTTGTTCAATTTTTGTTGAGGGTGCCGGCAGCAAAAACAAATCATTTTGCATTAATTGCGCATAATTTGAATCAGGGCGATAAAAATTCTTTTTATCTACGCCATTTCCTAACTTTCTCCTCAAACTTTTCATCGCATGTCTCAACATCGCCGGCTTGCGGCAATTATGTTTACTGACATTGTAGGTTATACTGCATTGATGGGTGAAGACGAACAAAAGGCATTTGAAATTTTACGAAAGAACAGGGAGATACAACAACCGATCATACAGCAATATAATGGTACCTGGATAAAAGAGATTGGTGATGGCGTGCTGGCAAGCTTTCATACCGTTACGGATGCAGTTCTGTGTGCAAGTGCGATACAGCAAGCTTGTATGCACATCACAGGCCTTAAACTTCGCATTGGTATCCACCAGGGGGAAGTAGTTTTTGAGGGCAATGATGTTTTTGGTGACGGGGTGAATATTGCATCAAGAATCCAATCAGTTGCAACACCAGGGACAATTTATATCTCAGAATCGGTACATAATAATATTTTAAATAAAAGAGAAATTACAACGCGTTTTGTGAAGGAGGAAAAGCTGAAGAATGTAAAGGAAGCTGTAAAGATTTATGAAGTGGTGCCTGGAAATATTCAATCCGAAGAATCAAAACCCACTGTTCATTCAACAAATGGCAACGCGGGAAAAAGTATTGCTGTGTTACCTTTTGTGAATATGAGTAATGATCCTGAGCAGGAATATTTCTGTGATGGAATTTCAGAGGAAATAATCAACGCACTTGCACAATTAAACAATTTACGCGTTGTTGCCCGAACATCTGCGTTTTCATTTAAAGGGAAGAATCTTGATATACGGGAGATAGCAAAGGCGCTTGATGTGGATACGCTTTTGGAAGGCAGCGTACGAAAAGCAGGCAACCACTTAAGAATTAGCACACAACTTGTAAAAGCTTCTGATGGTTCTTACCTATGGTCTAACCGTTATGACCGCGTACTTGAAGATGTGTTTGCGATACAGGAAAATATTGCAGAGAATGTAGCGACCGCATTGCGGGGCGTTTTAACCAGCAAAGAAAAAGAAGCGATCCGTCGTCCTGAAACAAATATTGAAGCTTATGAATATTTTTTGAAAGGTCGTGAGCTCTTTCACAGGCTCGCTCTAAAGGAAGCGAGAACATTATTTGAAAAAGCGATTGAAATTGATCCCTCCTATGCGCTTGCCTATGCTGGTCTTGCAGATGCTCATGCATGGCTTTATGAATGGGAAGGTGCAGATAAGACTGATCTTGAAGCTGCAGAAAAAAATAGTCAGAAGGCCCTTGCGCTTGCACCCAATTTATCTGAAAGCCATGCATCCCGGGGATTTGTGCTTGCCCTTGATAAGAGGTATGATGAAGCCGAAGAGGAATTTAAAAAAGCAATAAAATTAAATGCTAACAATTTTGACGCATACTATTATTACGCAAGGTCGTGTTTTGCACGTGGTCAAATGAAAGAATCAGCAGAACTGTTTTTGAAAGCTTCTGAAATTCGCAGGGAAGATTTTCAAAGCCTGCTTCTTCGTGCGCAGTCCCTGCATGTATTGGGAGAGCCTTCACAGGATGCAATTTTTGAAGGAATAAAGAGGGCAAGAAAACAATTGCAACTTGATCCCACCAATAAAAGAGCACTTTCTCTTACACCCGGCTCTATGTATGAGATAGGAGAAAAAGAAGAGGCTTTTCAATGGATAAATAAAGCGCTGGATCTGTATCCTGAAGATACAGGTGTGTTAATTAATGCGGCTTGTCTATTTGCGAGAGATCTTAATAAAGAAAAGGCGCTTGATCTCCTGGAGAAAGTTTTGGGAAAAGGTTTTGGAAAAAAGGATTGGATAGAACATGATCCTGACTTTGATGATCTTAGGGATGAACCACGCTTCAAAGCGTTACTCGATAAACTGCAATAAAAATAAATCAATCTTTTCAATTAAGTAAATCATTGTAAGTACTATGATAAAGCTTCAGGCATTCACGCAACATGATTTTGACAGGTTCATTTCCTGGGTGGATAGTAAAGAGCTATTGATGCAGATTGCAGGACCTAATTTTTCTTTTCCTTTAACCACTGATCAACTGCAAAAATATTTGGATGATAAAAATAGCTATGCGTTTAATGTAATTGACCTGTCAAATGATAAAGTCATTGGACATGCGGAAGTTATTTTATCGGGCAATGATACCTGCAAGCTTGATAAAGTATTGATAGGCGACAAATCTGATCGCGGCAGGGGTATTGGGCTGGAGGTGATAAATGAACTATTAAGATTTTCATTTGAAAAACTTGGCGCGGGAGAAGTGGAGCTTAATGTTTTCGACTGGAACATAGCCGGAATTAAATGTTACGAAAAAGCCGGGTTTTGTATGAGCCAGAATAAAAAAATGACCATATCAATAAACGGTGAGGTGTGGACTGCCTTAAATATGACTATTGATAAACGAAAATGGCTGAAAAATCACAATACTCAATCGTGCCATTAACCAGGCTCATTTATTTTGAACAACTCTAAAGTTGTATCTTTTGATAATTATTCTTGTATTAAATCAAAGAGATGAAAAATATTTTTTTTATATCGGAGGTGTTAGCGCTTATAATGGTATTGTTGATGCCTGCTGTCGGTCCTTTCAATAAACCAGTTGCAACCATTCAATATGAAAAGCAAAACATAATTAGCTGCGCTCCGGGGATAGATGATTTTTCACCAAAAGATGTAAATGGTAAATATATTCCGTTATTAACGGGTTGGGGCCATCATAGTTATTCGATCACCACAAACAGTGACAGCGCCCAAATATATTTTAACCAGGGATTGAATTTTTATTATGGGTACCATTTCAGGGAGGCGCTTGCTTCATTTAAGGAATCTGCCCGTTTCGATTCAACCTGTGCCATGGCATATTGGGGGCAGGCTCTTGCATCGGGGCCATATTACAATGATTACTATTATAAAATGAAAAAGGGCATTGCAGAAATTTTGCAGTTAATGAACAAATATGCAACATCAGGTACCGCAAAAGAGCAGGACATGGTGCAGGCGATGAACCAAAGATATTCTGGTGATACCACCAATTCAGACCGGCCGCAACTCGATAAAAATTATGCAACAGCATTATCATCACTTATAAAAAAATATAATTCAGACAATGACATTAAAGCGCTGTATATCGATGCGATGATGCTGATTCACAGATGGGATTTTTGGAATAATGATGGCTCACCAAAATCATGGACACCGGGGATGGTTTCACTATGTGAAGAGGTCTTAAAACATGAACCCGATCATCCTGCAGCCTTACATTATTACATCCATGTAACCGAAGCTTCGAGGCAAACCAAACTAGCCCTGCATAGTGCAGACGTATTGAAGGACGTTATGCCCGGCGTATCACACATGGTACATATGTCAACACACATGTACCAGCGCAATGGTTTATTTGTAAAAGGTGTTGAAGTAAATGAAGAAGCAAACAATGTTTTTAATAAAGTTGATTCACTTGCACCTGTGCTTAATTATGGAAAGAATGCTGTAATACATATTTATGCAGTGCAGTCTTATTGCGCAATGAATGCCGGGATGTATAACAAAGCCATGCCTGTGTATGAGCGGGCACGTAACCGGTTAATACTTGCACGCAAACCTGATTTTCCAAATGACCCCTACAATCAATTTGTTTACATGATCCCTGAAATAGCAGCAGTAAGATTAGGCAAATGGGAAGACATATTAGGATCACCGGCACCAGGTGTAGATTGGAAATATGCACGGGTACTTGATTATTTTGCAAAAGGTATGGCATATGTGCATCGCAATGATGTGAATGCAGCCAAAGCATGCCTGGATAGTTTGCAATTGAATCTTCAGGACAGTTTATTAAATGTGAGGCTGATGCCTTTCAATACGCCGGCGCAATCGGGCCGTATAGCTGCAGCTATTTTAAAAGGGGAAATATTTTATGAAGAAAAGAAATGGAGCGAATCGTTAGCCGCATTTCATGAAGCAGTTGCAGAAGAAGACGGGGAAACATATCGTGAACCACCAGATTGGTTTATTCCTGCACGCCAATATCTTGGTGCTTATTTATTGCAAATGAATAAAGCCAGGGAAGCGGAGCAGGTGTACAGGGAAGATCTTGTATGGAACCCTGGTAATGGATGGTCTTTGCTGGGGCTGTATCAAAGCCTTATGAAGCAGCATAAGACAAAAGAAGCGGCGGCATATAAAACCCGGTATGCCAAAGCATTTGAAGAAGCGGATGTTGATATAAAAGCCTCCGTATTTTAGGGATCTGTAGGTCCATGCACCATAGCTGTTGTTTACAATCAGTGCAAAAAGCAGTTAATTTTACAATGGCCTCCTGATTTATTAGCCTCACTCTAATTGTTTATTGTAGACTCTTCTAATTTTATTTCCATGGCTAATACCCAAACTATTCCAACATCTGTTGTGCCCTGGCTATCGGTTCGCAGTAGTGCAAAAGCAGTTGCATTTTACAAGTCAGCATTTGGAGCAACTGAAACTTATCGCCTTGAGGACCCCGATGGAAATGCGGTTGTAAAACTTTCTATTAATGGCGCTGAGTTTTGGTTAAGTGATTCGTCTCCTGATAACTCAACTTCTGAAACGCTTGGTGGTGGCACTATACGAATGATCCTGACTGTCACGGATCCGGATGCAGTTTTTGCGCAGGCGTTGAATGCAGGGGCAACAGAAGTATTTCCCGTAGGTGAAGAACATGGCTGGCGGGTGGGAAGACTCGTTGATCCTTTCGGGTTACATTGGGAAATTGGTAGAGAAGTCGAAGCTTAAAATAAATCCAACCTCTTAGCGATATTAGAAGTAATGCTTACCGGTAATAATACCTGATATGGTGAACATAAGCAATATTTCCCTGCCCTTGTAGTGAAACAGTATTTACAGAATTTATCAGCAGGTCTTTATCGTAGGTATTATTGTATTCGGAAATCATATTTACTGGTAGAGGTTGCGGCCCTCCATTTGTGGAATATCCATTATATACAATTGTCTTGTACATATTGCCCGGAATTGAGAAGAGACGAAAGTTATCATCCTGGAAAACAGAGCCCACCTCATACCAGTTAGTTAAATTGCGAAATAGTTTTTTACGTAACGCTTCATAAACAGGTGCCGGTTTATCCCTTCTTACCGTGATTGTGCCCCATTCGGAAAGCTGCCCATCCTGGTAAGTAAATTTATTTATAGTGGTTACATTATGATCCGCATCATAGGTATAAGCTGAAACATAGGTGGTAACAAAGCCGCTGCTACTATTAACAGAGATGCAGGAATCATACAGAAGATAGCTATCGGCACTAAGCGTATTATAGATAATGCGGTTGGCCCAGTCAAGATCGTAGGATGAACCCATGTAAGCAGTATCGTAGACGGTAATATTATTGCCTGTCGTAAATAAAGAATTATTGAAATGCGCTTCTATTCCTGACACGGTTGTAAAATCAGTTAATGTTTGTACCAGTTCGCCGGAATTATTGTATGTAAAACTTATACGGCGCGCGGCATCGTTATTTGTAT
>DATBFI010000499.1:0-3363 GCA_036558585.1 Chitinophagaceae bacterium | reverse complement strand
GATATGGAAGCAATGGCATATAGCTGCGGGTAGGCAACCCATTCTGACTTCCCACTTCTGACTTCTGTCTTCTTTATTCACGTCATCCACACTCTCATTGTCTTCAACAGTCCATAAATTGAAACAAGTGTCCACACTGCTTCAAGAATAACAAAGGGCCAAAAGTCTATCAGCAGCGCTGCATAGCAACTCAACGCACCGCCGATGCTGTTCATTACAAAATAAAGCTTTCCATTTAGGGGAATGTATTTCATCGTATTAAGGAAGTAGGCAAATAGTATAATACCCACGCCAATGGTGCCGACGATATCATTATAGGTCATACGCAGTTAGATTAAGTTATCTTCTAAATTCGTATTTGTCTTTTATAAACTGCGTAAAATTTTTCCAGATGGCGTGTGTTATTGTTCGATGGCTTTTTTAACTTCTTCGCTGAGTGGCGAAATGGCGGCATCAAAATAATTCATGAGTACACCATCTTCATTGACCAGGTACTTGGAGAAATTCCATGAGGGTGGTTTATTGTTCCAGCCATTTTTTGTCTTGTCGGTAAGCCACTGGAAAATCTTTTGCTGGTCATTGCCTTTAATCACCGGGGCTTTTAGAGCAATTGGAAATGTTATTCCAAAATTCATTTTACAGAAATTATTGATCTCGTCATCACTTCCTTTTTCCTGTCTTCCAAAATCATTTGCCGGGAAAGCGATCACGGCTAATTTGTCCTGGTACTTCTCATATAATTTTTGAAGATCGCTGTATTGACTGGTATAACCACAATCACTTGCTGTGTTTACCAGCAATAATTTCTTCCCTTTTAGAGTATTGAATGAAAGTGTTGCCCCGTTATTGAGTTGTGCGGACAGGTCATAAAATGATTGCTGAGGTTGGATATTCCTTTTATTCACCAAAACCTTTGACCTGTTTCCAAGTGCTTTACCTAACCACATCCATAAAGGATAAACAGCCTTGAGCACAGTTTGTCTTAGAGTCATTGTGCAAAGTTATCTAAGGAAAAGTTGTTGTTAGTGGATCTCTAAAAGTCCATGTCCGGGCAAAATCTGTGTTACCTCCACAATGGAAGAGTCTAACCATAAAGGGTGTGGGTGTTGAAAAGAAAACCTATGTGATTAAGTAGAAACACCTTATTACCTTCAATGATGAGAATACGCTGCATCGTTGAACAAATTTTATTTTTCTTTCGTGTCACATCGAAAAACATTTTTCCAGGCAATTAATTAAAAAGTATCCTTCAATTAGCGGACAGATTTCTATTTCAAAAACGCCGCATAGTCTTTTTCAAATTTTAAAAAATGCACTCTGTATCCTTAGTTTAAACAGACTTTCTGGACAATCCGGAGAGCTGCAGTAATAAGTAAACGATGGAGTGCCTCTATAAAGAACTTTTTGTCAATCTATCTGGAGTTATAAATTTGTTTTGCCGGATCGAAGCGGAAGCAGGCTCTGCTGAGGAGCAACCTGCCAGGAATAAATCCGGTGGTTGACGAAGTAATTCAGCCAGAGAGAGTTTGGAATTTTCCAGACTCTCTTTTTGTCTTAATTACTTTTGAGACCCTTATGCCTTAAAAAAACCTATAGAACCCTACCCAATAACGCTTGTCACATATTCCTTTTCATTTTTCAACACATAATTTACCCTTGAGAGTAGATGCTTAGCTATTCGTATTATAGCCTTGTTTTTGTTCATCCTTTTGCAATACTGTTTATACTTCATCAGCAGTGCCGGATCCTTACGAATTATGCTCCAACTGCTTTCTATTAATGCTACTCGTAGAAAATGGTTAGTGCGGTTAGTGATGCCTTTTGTTACTTTGGTGTCTCCACTATCACTGGTATCAGGCACCAGACCTGCATAACTGCACAATTGATCCAAATGTTTAAATCGTTTTATATCCTGTAGCTCGAACAAGAAGATGGCTGCATTTACTTCTCCTACAGATGGAATTGATCTTATCAGTATAATCTTTTTTTCATATTCAGGTTGGCGACATAATTTACGAATGGCACGGGTAACTTCCAGTAATAAACTTCTTGTTTGCTCATAGTCTTTAATGTATAAACCCAATGTTGTTTTTAACGCTTCGCTTTTACAGTCTAGTTCCTTTAATGCGTCAATAAGGCTTTTACTCCAGTACTGGCTGGCTTCATAATTATTGGGCAATTTTAATCCGCTAAAATGCAATAACTGCCAAATACGGTTTTTACAACGCGTTTGATTGCTTATTATTCTTATCCTGGCACGTACCAGCGAACGCCCATGCTCCCAATGCAACTCAGGTATATAAATACTCTTCACCTTCTTGCTTTGCAAATGCTCACATAATTTACGGGCATCAATTTTATCATTCTTGCGTCGCTTTTCTTTATCAGTCGTAGAAACATCCGCTGCATTGATCACCAGACAGTCTATTCCCGCATTGCTTAGATACCGTTGCGCACTGAATCCACTAAAACCGGCTTCATAACAAACTTTAAATGTCGCGCCCGGGTATTTTCTATTTAAATGCTTATGTAAAAGAACTGCATCAGCATTTGCGCTAAAATCCTCCAATTCAAAATCTTTATCCTGAACATTTATTCGCCAATTCTTTTTGTGTACATCCACCGCACAATAAATAGTTGTACCTGTAAAATCTAATTTCTTAACTTGTGTCATGGGTCTCTGTTTTTAAAGTGATTTAATGTTTTGTTCAACTTAAATTTACACTTTTGCAGGACCCATTCTCATACATGAGACCTTAGTAATAAAAGAACTCCTCCTTCACATACCTTATTACCTTATTAAGATATAAGCTTCGCCCCTCTTTGCGCATCTCTGCGCCCTTTGCGTTAAATAGTTTAGAATGATGGACCGCAAAGAACGCCAAGTAAATCGCAAAGGAGCGGCAAAAAAATCATGATATAAACTTCGTGTCTCTTTACATAATCTATGCGCACTTTGCACCTTAGTCAAAGTCTGTTAAGGGAACAACGTAACAAGGTTGAAATTAATTTTGTCTACTTTTTTCTACTAAGGTTGAGGTAATAAGGTCGAGATATGTTTATTCGACGTGTGGAAATTTTTTCAATGACACAATATCTCAATATCCAATATCTGAATACCTTGTCGCATTCAGTACCCAAACTGTCGCTTTTGCACCCCCTGCATGAACACAATGTATCCCATCTTTGTGTTGAAATTGTTTCACCAAAAAAGCGACGATATGAAAAAGTTAGAATCTACCATCGAAATTGCGGCGCCAGCAAAAAAAGTTTGGGATACCATGACCGGTCCTGAAACATATAAAGAATGGGTGAATGTGGCCTGGCCTGGTTCGTTTTACAAGGGCAAGTGGCAGAAAGGGG
>DATBFI010000498.1:0-10677 GCA_036558585.1 Chitinophagaceae bacterium | reverse complement strand
TCGTGTTTGAATAGGAATATTCCAATTCCCCAACTAAATTTCTTATCTCGACTAAAAGGTCTTTTACGGTTGCCATAACAGCTTTTATTGTAGGAAGCTCAATTGAAATGCCAGATTTAAACCGTATCAAAATCAGAAAATCTGAAAAAAATTTCTCATTTATAGTTTAGCGCGGCAAATACAACAACTGCTGTATCAATAAGCCTTATTAATTAAAAAAAGCAGGAACTAAGTTTGAATTTTCCCGGGCTTCCGGGGAATATAATATAAAATTTTTCTCTATGCCGCTTAGGGATTAATTTAAGATTAAAAACAAATTTCTTTGGGTGTGCCTTTTGTTACCCATTTTAAACAGGTGGTTTTATATGAGTTTACACATTCTTGCTTTTTAGCCTGCTAATATGAAATACTGATACATCAAAAGTCAGCGGCTTTTCTAAAACCATATCGCATAAAAGTTTCCCTATTGCACTGGAAAATTTAAAACCGTGACCAGAACAGGGGCTTGCTACAATAATATTTTTATTTGCAGGATGATGATCAATAATAAAATTTTCATCAGGTGTATTGGTATACATGCATACGGCGGAATAATTAAATGATCCATCGATATCAAAGTAATGTTTAATGATATTTTCTATTTCACTTATCTCTTCATTGGTGACTTGCCTGTCAATCGAGTATGGAGTAGTTTGCGTTCCCCCGTGATGAATAGCTATTTTAATACCGTCACCAAGATCAGGAAAACCATAAAATATTTTTTCTTTTCCGGGTTGCCATATATAAACAGGAAAATTTTCGGGTAAAAATTTTTTTGAGTCTTCATTTCTGTATTTGAACCAAAACAAAACTTGCCTGGTCACCACCAGAGGTAACTGTAAACCAGGAAACAATTCATCGAGCCACGCACCTGCACTCACAATTAGTTTGTCTGCTGTGTATTTCCCTTTGTTGCTTGTGATTTCCACTTCGCTATTGTTATGTGTTATTCCTGTAACAATTTCATTATAACAAAAAGTAACATTTGATTTTTTTGCAAGCTGAAGATTTGTTTTAATACATTCTTCAGGAAAAAGTATGCCTGCATTTTGTTCATATATACCAACCGTATCGCCTGTTGGATTAAAACCGGGAAATCGTTTTTTTATTTCCTTGCCGGTGAGACATTCATAAGGCAGATCATATGTTTGAGCACTTAACAGGGCGCCCTGGACTACCTTGCTATCAGGTGTTCCAAGCATGAGCCCGCCGGTTTTTAAAAGCAGTTTTTTGTTTGATTCTTTTTCAAGCTGGTACCATAGTTCATACGCCTCCTGCACGAGCGGCACATAAACAAGGCTTTCAAAATAGGCTTCACGAATGATCCTGCTTTGCCCATGCGATGAGCCAAGATTATGTGGAGGAGTGAACCTGTCAAGTACAAGAATTTTTTTCCCGGTTTTTGAAAGATGGTATGCTGCAGAACTTCCCATTGCGCCGGCACCTATTATTGCAACATCATAAGTAGAAGCCATGGAAAATACTTTTAAGATTTTAATTTTTTGATTGCCCGGAGGTTCAGAACGTCGAAGGGCCCGCACGTACTAACGGTACGTTCGGACTGGAGTGACGCAACCGTTAAATAGTAATATTAAAGCCGGTTACATAAAGCCCTCATCACTTTAATGTTTCAAAATCTTTTTGCCATTATCGCCATAAATTTTTTTCAAGGTTGCATCACTTAATGAAAGCCCGTACAAAGGCCAGTGATAACTGAAAAGGTCCTGCTCATAAAAATGTTCGTCAGAAGTCTCAAGAATGCGAAAAGTAGTAGTGTACATTTTCTTTGAGATGCCCATATCAGTTCCATATACAATCCTGTCCGCATATTTCTCCATAAAATCATGCACATAGCGCGGAATGGGGGCAATTTCGCCATAACGTGCGGCAATATCTGCATACAGGTTTGGGTAAGTATCAAATAATCTCGCCAGCATACTGAGATTAGAGCAACAATTTGCAAGATGGCATGCGATGAAAACTGTTTTTGGATTATCTCTTACCGCATGCTCCAGCGTTGCAACCAACTGGTCGTGATTTAAAATTCCTTTTTTGCTCATATCCACTTTCCAGGTTGCAGCATTCATTAACCCGTCATTTGCTGAATCCGCATTTTCATACATCCATGCATCTTCAGCCACATGTATGCTTACGGGCATGTGTAATTCCGCACATTTTTCAAGCAGTGGTTTCATCTGCGGGTCATCAATGTGTAAACCCCAGCCTGTTGTTGGTTTTGAATAAAATTCGCCCAACCCTTTATCGCCCAGTTCTCCTACTCCCCTTGCCCCTTTTTTATAACATCTTTCCAGTTCTGCTATTGCATGCTGTTGCCATCCCGGTTTATCATATCCTGTATAATCAAAGCCGCACCATACTTCAAATCTATCTTTGTATGGACTATACCGGGCAACGGCAGAATCAAATCTTGCGCCGGTTGAATAAGTAAGAATAATTGACTTTGCAATGCCAACCTCATCCATCGTTTTTAGCCATTCGTCAACTTCGGCATCCGTCGTTGGATAATCATGCGAATGGAAATCTGTCACGGGATATTTTGCTTTTTCAATTTTTGTTGCCGGGATTTTATAAATAGATACAGGATGATAGTCTTTTAATTTCAGATCGTTTACATCCTGTGAAAATGCTGCGGAAGCAATAGTTTGCGTTACCGCAGTAAAAAAGAAATTAAGGAATTGAAGATGTTTCAAGTTAAATTGATTTAGTAAGGATAATTTCATAAGGCATAAACATAAGTGTTTTTAAATTATTGATTAAATTTATACAATTAGCATATACCAAAACAATGTTCAGCTTTACATTCCAAAATCCCTATGGCTTTCTATGTGCCTTTATCCCTGCATTGCTCAACCTTGCACTCGTGGTTTATATTTTAATTTTTCTGCCGAGAAACCGCATCACCAATGTTTTTGCCCTGGCAACACTTGCCTGCGCTTTGTGGCAAATAACAGATGCATTTGTAAGAATTACGGTTACAGCAGCGGCTGCAGATTTTTGGGATTCAGTTCTTAGTATTTCCTGGATATTTATAGGTCCTCTCTGTATTCATTTTACCCTTCTTTATACTCAAATGATAAAGTCGCAGTCCCGCATTTATATCCCGCTCCTCTATGCACCTGGTTTTATATTTCTTGCATTGTACCAGGGGCACTATTATGAACACCCTTTCCAATACACTCCTTTTTGGGGATGGGGTAATCTTCATAATAGAAATGTGATTGATATAATACAAGTATATTGGGCATCTGTTTTAGCATTTGCTTCACTTATATTATTGTGCATATATACCTTTAAAATTAAAAGTGACCAATTATTAAAGCACCAATCTTTATTAATTACTATCGGTATAGCCGTACCTACTATTACAGCAATAATAACGCAGGTTATTTTTTTAACCGTTTTCCAGAAACCACCGATAACTCTTACCTCTACTCTTCTTACCTTTTTTTCTATTGCAACAGTGCTGGCTCTAAAAAAATATAAGTTATTTAGTGTTTCTGATCTGATTAATAACAGAACAATTCTTGATTCTATGCCGCTGATTGTATTCAGTGTTTCAAAGAAGAAAAGAATTACCTATATGAATCATTTTGGGCTCCAAACGCTGGGATTAACCATGAAGGAGTTATCAGCGATTGATATTAATGAACTATTTTTTTATGAATCGAAAGACCATGAAAAGAAAATGAACGAGGTGTGGAAAAGAACAGTGGAATATGAGCAGGTTGAAAATATAGAATCATCATTTAATACGCCTAAAGGAAAGATCGATATTATTTTATCATATAATCCCATTATCAATAACAATAAAGTTGAAGGAGTGTTGTTCACTGCAAGAGATATGACTGAACTTAAGAAATCGAATCAATTGCTTATTAAAAAAGAAAAAATGCTGGAAGAAGCGCAACGACTTTCACATATTGGAAGTTGGGAGTGGGATGTATTAACTAATACTGTCCTCTGGTCGGATGAACTATACCGTATATATGGTTATAAACCGGGAGAAATTCCTATTACCTATGAAAGTTATCTGCAAAATTTGCATCCGGGGGACAGGGAATTTGTAAACGGTATCATTCAAAAAGCATATAATGATCATCAGCCTTTTAATTTTTATCACAGGATTCTCAGAAATGATGGAACGGAAGTGGTTATGTATGCCCAGGGTGAAGTGACTGTTGATAAAGACAACAATATCATTCGCATGACTGGCACAGGGCAGGATGTAACAGAGTTAAAAACACAAGAAGCAATATTAAAAAATCAAAATGAAGAATTACAGAAAATTAATGCCGAACTGGACAAATTTGTGTACAGTGTAACACATGATCTAAGGGCACCGCTCACGTCAATGCTTGGTGTGGTTGAAATTGCAGAAGAGGATAACCAGGATATTTTGATGAAAAAACGACTCACCCTGCTTAAAACAAATATCAGAAAGCTGGACCAGTTTATTCTTGATATTATGGACTATTCCCTGAATGCAAGACAGGAAATAAAAAAAGAAGAAATTAATTTTCAGAGCGTGCTGGATGAGATAACACATAAGCTGAAATATATTAATGATGAAGGAAGCAATGTAGATATCAGGGTAAAGATTATCAGCACTGCGCCTTTCCATTCCGATAAAAGTCGTATCAGCATTATGCTAAATAATCTTATTTCAAATTCTATCCGGTACTGCAATCCTAAAGTGAATGATCCGTTTGTCGAAATAGGCGTGAACGTTACGGACAAGGAAGCAAATATTATTATTAGCGATAATGGCATCGGCATCGGCGAAGAATTTCATGATAAAATATTTGACATGTTTTACAGGGTATCACACACCTCCATGGGAACGGGCCTTGGTTTATATCTTGTAAAAGAATCAGTAAAAAAATTAAACGGCAGAATAAAAGTAGAGTCTCAAAAAGAAAAAGGTTCTAAATTTAGTATCTGCATTCCTAATGATTAAAACCGGTTTGTGTTATGCCTGAAAATGCGCAGGAGTACAAATATGACAAGGTTATGGTAGTAGACGATTCAGATACTGATCTCTATGTAGCGGAACATTATTTGAAGAAATATTTTGTAGCAGCAAATGTTATTTTTGCTGAATCTGCAGCCGAAGGGCTTGATTACCTCCTGAAGCACGCAAACTCAATAGAACAACTTCCTTCCATTATATTTCTTGATATTCGTATGCCCGTTATGGATGGATTTGAATTTCTTGACCGGTACGAAAAATTACCTTCCTCCGTGCATCAACGTTGTACGGTTATAATGCTTTCAAGTTCTGCCGATCCAAGAGATCGTGAACGTATAAAAAACAATCCCTTTGTAAAAAAATTTATCAACAAGCCACTTAACAAGGAAAAATTGCATGAACTGGTTCTTGCAAATATTACACAACAATAAATAAAGCTGTGTTATTGAATTGCATTCAGCTTATCTATCTTTTTATCCAGTAATTTCTTTTCCGATTCAGAACTTGTAAGGATCTGAGCCTTATGATAAAATTGCATAGCCTTTTCTTTATCTCCATTTGCAGCATATAATTCGCCAAGTGTCGCATTAAATAGATAGTGTGTTTCCAGCAACGATTCAATTTTAGGAATTTGCATAATTGCATCAATTGCTTTTTGAGGAGAATCCGTTTTGCTTAGTACAATGGCCCGGTTCAAAGGAATAACGGGTGAAAAGTTTTTTTTCATAAGTGCATCATAAAAAGCAAGAATATTTTTCCAGTCAATTTCTTCATAACTTTTTGCCGAACTGTAAAAAGAGGCTATAGCAGCCTCAATATGATATTCAGAAACCTTCTCTCCAAACGCTGCTTCATCTAAAAAATGAAATCCTCTTTCTACCAATGTCCAGTTCCATTTGCGGCGGTCCTGTTCACTTAACAAAACAATTTCACCCGATTCATTTATTCTTGCATCAAGTCTCGATGCCTGGAAACACATCAGCGAAAGCAGGGCAAAACATTGTGGCTGTTTTGTATCGGCATGCTCTGTTAACAACTTACACAAACGCATGGCCTCTTCACAAAGATCCTTGCGTATCAATTTTTCACGACTACCCGAGTTGTATCCTTCATTAAAAAGCAAATATAAAACACGCAGTACGTTTTCAAGCCTTGCCTGTAATCCCTTCTGCGACGGGATCTCGAACTGTATATTATTTTCCCTGATATATTGCCTTGCCCTGAACAATCTTTTGTTTATCGCCGCAACACTGCTGAGCAATGCATTTGCAATTTCCTGTATGCTAAAACCGGAGATGGTTTTTAAAGTAAGAACAACCTGGTCTTCATCAGTCAGCTCCGGGTGGCAGCAGGTGAAGATCATCCGCAACTGGCTATCCTGAATTTCATGTTCCAAAAAAACTTGTTGTATCGTTTGTGAAGTCGTGTATTCCGATTGCAACTGGTAAGTTAGATCTTTTGCAAATTCCTTTTTATAGCGTTCTCTTCGCACAATATCAATGGCTTTATGTTTTGCCGTTTGCATCAGCCACGCCGAAGGATTATCGGGAAGACCATTAAATTTCCATACTTCGAGTGCTCGTGTAAATGCATCCTGCACCACATCTTCTGCAAGTTCAATATTGTGTATGCCGAAAAGTCTTGTTAAAACAGCAATCATCTTTCCCGTTTCATGGCGGAAAAGATGATTGATAAGCGGAGAAATGTTTGTTTGTTGTTCGTTCACACAGAGCAATATAATTTTTATGAACCCGGCAGCAAAATTACTATTTGGCTTTAGTCCCAGCCCCAGGCGGGAATCTTCTTCATTTTTTATAGAGCTTATAAAACCGATTTAGATAGCAGTATAGAACACAGAACCTTACGAAACAAAAATTGCTATATGAATCTATGTGTCTATGCTTCTATGTGGTAGAGGAACATTTATTTCTGCGAGTGCAATGCAACCCGATTACCTTCACTATCTACGAAGAAGGCCATATAACCAATATCAGGAGTGATCTCTGTTTTCGGCATCACAACTCTGCCACCGGCACTCTCCACCTTATCTAATACAGATCTCAGGTCAGGATTGCCATTGAGATAAATAATTACGCCATCCATACTGGGCTTATGAAAATCGCTTTGGCACAAGCCCCCTGAAGCCTTACCACTTCCCGGTTCATAAGGAAAGAATGCCATTTTCATGTTCATCATTTCCTGCTCTTCCATTTTAATATTTAAGATGGTTTCATAGAATTTTTTTGCTCTTTTAATATCAGTTGCAGGAATTTCAAACCAGTTAAGGCTGTTGGTAGTGTTATCCATAAACAAGTTTTTTATAATAAATAATGATAGTTCTTTTTATACTATTTACATGGCGGGCAATTGCTGAATTTCTCTTACTTCCACAATACCATTTTCATATTCGAGAATCGGGCAACCCTTTGAAATGCCAACAGCTTCATCAAAGCTAGATGCAGTGCAAATCAAATAACCGCCAACAATTTCTTTGCCCTCTACATAGGGACCATCGGTTACAATTTTTTTATTGCCCTTTACCTGCTTACCTTCTTTTGTTAAAGGCTGCGCTCCAACAAATTTTCCCTGTTCTCTTAAAGAACCCATCCATTCGAACCATTTTTGCATATGAGCCTGTGATTCTTCTGGTGACTGGTTCGCATAATCACCACCGCGGAAAAGAAATAAGAATTCTGACATAAGGTGAATTTTTAAAAAGTGATTAATGAGTTACCCGGAAGTAAGACGAACAATTTGTTTTTTACAGGACAGTTTATTGATGTTTTTTTTCTCGTCATTTAATGTTGAATATTTGCCATAAACCAATTCATGATTATTTATAGCTCATCGCCTCCAGGTCAAGAGATTTTCTGAGATATAACGTTTTAGCAACCGTGTTTGCAGGTTAAGCTGATGCGCAATAAGACCAATCGAATTTGTTACCATATCTCAAAATTTTGATACTCACCGAATGACGATTGAAGTTTCATAAGCAGGACAATAATGGAAAAAAATCTTTGAAGAGTCCGGAATAAGCAACTAATGCAAAGTAATAAAAAAAGCTGTTGTGATTAAGAGTTACTATAACAATGCAATAGCAGCTATTTTATTTTATACCTGATTATATAGGGAAAGTTTAAAAACGAAATGAACCTATTCCTTTATAAAATTTTGAGTTAATTGTTTATTACCGGAATAAATTTTAGAAACATAAATTCCATTGGTAAATGAAGAAAGATCGATTGTAATACCGGGACCCGTTATATTTTTTTTCAGAAGCAGGTATCCTGCAACATTATAAATCTCTACTATTGACTTTTTTGCTGGCGACAAGATATTTACCCGGAGCCAGTTTGAACCATTAGAAACAGAAGCCCATTTATTATTTTCACTGATGTTTGTTTTCGCGGCAGAAGATATTGTAGTTATTGGCGATTTTGAATAATAAGGATTCAGGAAGGGGGATAGATTTAATTGCTGCAATTTGGCCGGGGTTGTAATGCCTAATTTTGAAAATCTTTCATTGCTCAAAAAAAATGTAGTTGCTGTTTTTGCACAGATACCTTCAGCTTGTGTGAAACTTTGATTTAGTAATATCTTACGTTTGTTGGCATCAAAAAAATGATTGCCGCTAAAATCATACAGCAGGTAGATAAAGGGGCTGAGTGTGAGACTGTAGCCGCTTAACACGATTACTCTTTGGTCTGGCAAAATATCAGCCCCTGTTATTAATCCCTGTACATTTAACTCTCCCAGTTTTACGGCAGAAAAAGTTCCCGGCTTATTTGGCAACTTATATAATCTTGTCTTATTGTCAACCCAATCCTTACTGAACAAATACAAACTGTCGCCAAAAGCTATCATCGCTTCGCAGTCGAAGTTTGTATTATTGCTGCTTTTTGGCGTGAAGTCTGTCTGATCATCGTAGGAAAAATTAATAACACTTGCTGTAACTGTATTCCCTGCCAGTACATCAGCCTTGGCTATTTTATATATTTTAAGATCAGTTCTGTTACCGTTTGCGTTATTGCCAAAATCACCAATATAAATAAATTTCTTATCCTGTGCAATATCTTCCCAGTCAATATTTGTTGCATTGCTGAGCGTAACGGTTTTTTGTATATCACTTGTGGTTGTGTTCATTGCAAATAGTACCGGGTCGTTTCCACTATCGTTATGTGACCAGAGTAGCTTTTTCCACCAGATAACACCAGAACTTTCATTTAGCTGGGTATTCAGGTTATATTTAAGCTTTGGAGTTATCGTAGCATCACTGTAAGTACAGGAACCATCATTTACAGTTGCAGATACATTGTAATTGTTAGCAGCCGGGTCAGGGCAACCTGGTGTTTGCGCTTTAATTACAAAAAAGAAAAAAACAAAAGGAAGAATAAGGAAAAAACTTTTTCTCATTGGAAAGGGTTTATTGTTGTTCTATCTAAATTCTAATTAACAGAAGTGAAAAGATAATAAAGCTTTTGGAGAAAGGAAGAAAAAAACTTAGCTTTTATAAAAGTTTTTAATCGAATAAACTTTAATCCTGTAGTTTGTTGTGCCGGCTCCCAACAAAAACTTTATCCAAAATCTAAAAATCATAAAAAGGAAACCATTCCCGCATTGATAACGGTGAATGTTTTTTCTTTGTAGCATGGGCAAATTGTTTTACATACTGTTCGTAAAGCTGTACCCGGTGGGGGCAAAGATTATTTCCCCTTTTAACAATAAAGCTAAACTTTGGATAAAAGGCCGCCGCAATATTTTCCCTGTTATAACCAATGATCTCGCTTCTGACAGGAACAACCGTATCTGGGTACACTGTGCTTCACTGGGTGAATTTGAACAGGGCCGCCCCATAATAGAAGAATTGAAAAAGAATTATCCTGCATATAGTATTGTGCTTACTTTCTTCTCCCCTTCCGGGTATGAGCACCAAAAAAATTATAAAGGGGCAGATCATATTTTTTATATGCCTGCAGACTCAAAAAGAAATGCACAAAAATTTTTTGAAATTGTTCGGCCAAAGCTTGTTTTGTTTATCAAGTACGAGTTTTGGTATTATTATCTGAGTGATGCCAAAAAAAGAAATATTCCTTTGTTACTTGTGTCGGCGGTATTCAGGCGTGACCAGCCTTTCTTTAAATGGTATGGAAACTTTCACAGGCAAATGCTGGGTTGCTTTACCTGCCTGTTTGTTCAAAACAAAACATCACAACAATTATTGCATTCCATACATTTTGAAAACGCGTATGTTAGTGGAGATACACGCTTTGACAGGGTACTGGAAGTGGCTGATAATTTTCAACATATAGCCACAATAAAAAATTTTTGCGCAGGTAAGACGGTAATTGTTGCAGGCAGCACATGGCTTGAGGATGATGAAGAACTTGACCATTATGTGAATACTCATCCGGATTATCGTTTTATCATTGCTCCGCATAACATTGGTGAGCCGCGTTTGCAGGAGTGCGAAAAATTATATCATCACTCCATCCGTTATTCGGAGTATATTAAAACTACAAATGCCGGCCAGCAAACCACAACCAATAAACTACCGGTAAAGGACAATCAACAAACGTTAAACACTTTAATCATTGACAACATCGGCATGCTTAAATATCTCTATTTCTATGCTTCTATTTGCTATATAG
>DATBFI010000497.1:0-5335 GCA_036558585.1 Chitinophagaceae bacterium | reverse complement strand
TTGCAGGATTCGAAGGAATTGCTTATGCATCTTCTCTCTCTTTGCTAAAGATTTTTATTTTTTTATTTGGTACCAGCGGAGGTATCATCAATGGAGCTACCAATGCTGTAGTTTCTGATATAAGTAAGCACGCAAAAGCAGCCAGTTTAAGTATGCTTGGTGTATTTTTTGGAATAGGTGCACTGGGAATGCCATTTGTACTGGGTTTACTAAAGAGTAGTTTTTCTTTTGAACAAATAATGGCAGCGGTTGGAGTTTTCACATTCGCAATAGGGGTATTTTATATTTTCATACAATTTCCGCCTTCCAAGAAAGCACAGGGATTTGCACTTGCAAAAAGCAGCACTTTTTTTAAAGACAGGTTGCTTATACTGATCGCTTTCTTTCTCTTCTTCCAGGGCAGTTTTGAAGCGATCATTAATAACTGGACGACCACTTATCTTAAAACACAATTATCAGTTGCGGAAAATAATACATTGTATGCATTATCCCTGTATGTTCTTGGAATGACTACGATGCGCTTTTTAACTGGTACTATTTTCAGATCGGTTCCGGAAAAGAAGATAATGCCCGGGTCCTTTATAATTATTTTATTGGGAATTATTTTTTTAAAGTATGCACAGTCCTTTTATTTTGCTGTAACAGGATTGATACTGCTTGGTGCAGGCCTGGCCGCCGGCTTTCCCGTTATGCTTGGTATAACCGGAAGCTGTTATGCAGAACGCTCAGGAACTGCATTCAGTTTTGTTTTGGTTGTTTCACTGATTGGTAATATGCTTGTGAACTATTTGATGGGCATTATAGCTAAACATTACGGAATCCATCACCTTACCACGGTTGCATTTACAGAACTCGCGGTGATGGTAATATTGAGTGGGTTTATTTTTAGTATTAAGAAGAGTAATGTCATCAAAAAAATATAGGATTAGATAGATTAAGCGCAAACAAGTATGGGAAAGATAAAGAGGTTTTTCACCACATAGGCACATAGAAAACATAGAAATTTCACATGGGTATTTTCTATGTGTTGATCTATGTGCCTTATGTGTCAATGTGGTTCAAACTACATCATATCTGTTATGCGGCTATTATTATCTTGTTTTGCTCCTTATCTACTAATATTAAAAAATTAAAGGGTATACTGATCTTAATAACTTTTAAAATCTTCATCTCTTATGCTTGCAAAACAATGGCTTGATAATGTCCGTAAGATCATGGACAATATAGAACAAACACAAATGGACAATATTCGCAAAGCTGCTGAAGTGATGGCTGATAGTATTGAATGCGGACGCTGGGTGCACACTTTTGGATGTGGACACGCTACCATACCTATAGAAGAAATGTATCCGCGCATTGGTGGATTTGTGGGCTTTCACCCGATGATCGAACTTCCGCTTAGTTTCTTTACACATATCACGGGTGAAATGGGCGTGCACCAGTTTGTTTTTTTGGAAAGGGTAGAGGGTTATGGTGTTGAAATAATGAAGGGATACAGCTTTGATCCCCGTGATACCATGTGGCTCTTCTCGCATTCGGGCATCAACAATGTAAATATTGATGTGGCCATCGAAGCAAAAAAGAAGGGCATGAAAGTAATTGCTTTTGGCTCTGCAGCGCTTGCAAAGGGAAAACAGACACGCCACTCCACCGGTAAAACAATTTTTGATATAGCCGATATCGTGATAGACACCTGCGCACCGGTTGAAGATGCTTCGGTGCCACTCAAAAATCACCAGGACAAAATAGGACCTGTATCTACAATGGCTTTTGTAACATGCGTGTGGATGACCGTTACTACTGTGGCTGAAATATTAGCTGACAGGGGTGTGAAATTATATATCCATCCTTCTCACAATGTACCCGGTGATACTACTGCAAAAGAAAGATTGGAAGAAGCTTTGGCTGAATATAAGAAAAGGATTGCGGGTGTGTAAAGTTGCTGATATGAACCCCTTATTTTTTATTCCTTTTTTCCAATCTTGCCTTCATCATACGCTCCCTTAATCCTCCTTCATTAAGAAAAGCATTTTCCAGCGTTTCTATTTGCCTGCCCAACAAATAGGTAACAATCTTTATAAGACAGATCATGGCATTAGCACAAATTTCCGGGTCTGCATGCTCAATGGCTTTTTTATAAGTTTCATAAGTAGCATTGGGTGTTCTGTTTAATTCACGGAAACGTACGGCAAGCCTGCTATTTTTATCCCACAATTCTAGTTTATTAGTTCTTAGGAAGTCCTGGTAATCAATCAGTAATTCTTCAAGGCTTGCACGTGCCACATTAGTAAGCTTTATTTCCATTTCTTTAGATGTAGCCGAAGCCATGCTGCCTTCTGCAATATTTTGTTTTCCCGAGCGGGCAGCTTGCACCATCTGGTCAACAGTGCGGTCGTATTTTGTAAAAAACTTTTTTGTGAAATATACGGTACCATCATAAATGATCTCCGCTTTTTGATAGGTTATCAGGTTACGGTAGCCTCCGTGTTGCGGTATAAAACCTTCTTTAGGGTTGTTGTTTTCTGGCATAGAGTTTTTTAATTTTTTTAGAGACTTGTGGGACTCGAGTGACTGTAATGTAATTGCACTTAGTTTAAAATGTTTTATACTCCAAGTTACCGAAATTATATTATTACCTGTAGTCCCATAAGTCCCAAATGTCCTTTTATTTTTTATACTGTATTTTTCACATACTCATAAGCAGTTCAATGAGCTTGTATTTGAAATAGAGATCGTATTTGGCTTGTGCATATTTAGCCTGCTGACTATATAGCTGATCTTTGGCGGTAATTAATTCAACAGAACTTATACGGCTCAGTTGATGTTTCTCTTCATAAGCATGGTAGGATAATTTGCTTTGCTCAAGTGCTGCTGCCTGGAGTATATATTTTTGTTTTGCCGCAATAAAATCATTTACCAGTTGTTCCGAGTTTTTGCTTATATCATTTTTAACTTCCCTGATAGATAGTTCCGCATTCAGCACATTTATTTTTTCTTTCTTTATTGCAATGCTGTTTTGAAACTTTGAAAATATGGGTACCTGCACTACGATGCCAAAGCTGTTGCCAAAATTGTTGTCCAATTGCTTTCCAAGCGGAATTTTGTTACCATTGATATCTGTCTCAAAATTGTTGTAGTTGGAAAACAGGTTTCCATTCACCGATATATTGGGATACAGGCTTCCCCGCGCCACTTTCAGGTTCATCTCCCCGGCTTTTTTCATGTAAACAGATTCAAGGAGCGCCGGGTGTTTCTGTAAGATAGTTGTTACAACATCGGCGGAAATAAAATTCTTACTTATTATATTATTTATTTCAATTTCGTTAATACCGGTAATATTAATCGGAGAATCAAGTCCGAGCAGATATTTTAATTCATTCATTGCTGAGAGAGAATCATTCCGGGCTTCAATGAGATCTGCGCTTTCACTTGTATAACGAGCGTTTATAATGTAGTATTCGCTCTTGCTTAATTTGCCAACAGTAATCTGTTCATTGGTGACGTCCAGCTCATGTTTTGTAATATTGCCATTACTCTCTTTAATTATGACCTGCTCACGGCTGTACATAGCTTTTGCATAAGCAATTGTAACGGCAGATAATATCTCCAGCTCAGTTTTACGGTAGGCAAAATCGCTTGCTTTTAATTTATAAAGATTTGCTTTTATAGAATTGAGCGCAGTAAACCCGGAAAAAATATTCAGATCTACACTCATGCCGAGCGAGCCGCCAGTGAAGTCATCATTGATGTAGTTGTTCGTTACAGGATCAATGCTCTTCCCGTCAAAGAAATAATGGTCTGCACCTGCAGAAAGAGAAGGTAATAGATTATTGTTTGCAGCTTTTTTATCCAGTATGGCAGACTGCAGATCATTCCTGCTTTTTAATATCGCAATGTTGTTCCTGCGTGCGATGTTAAAGCAATCTTCAAGCGAATAAATTTGTTGAGCATTACCCTTTAGGATAAATATGAGTATATATATTACTGCTGATACGGGGAATTTCATGGCTGCTTCTTTTCGAATTCCTTAAATATTTTTTTCAGAAAGTAGTTGAAGAGTATGAGCCTCTCTGTAATAATTTCACCCGATATATTATAGCCAGACTTAAGCCTGAACTGACTTGGATTGTCAAGCTGAATAAGTGTATAAAATTTTTCATTTTCTTTTCGCTCCGATACATAAGTTACTTTACCTTTTATAATTCCATATTCTAAATGATAATACGCATCCAGCTTTATGTGAGCAGGCATGGTTGCTCCTATGTATTGAATATCTTTTTGCGGTATGATAGCTTTCGCATAAAACTTATTATTGTTGTCGGGAGAGATACTTATGAGTAATGCTCCTTTTTCGATTATATTGCTCGATTGTTTTGCATTGTATATATAATTGACCACTCCTTTTGTTGCCGCAATCAAATATTGTTTTTTTAATTCCTGCTCCAGCAGTTTGAAATTTTCGGTTGCTTTTTCAAGCTGGTCTTCGAGGTCTATTTGCAGTTGCGTTAAATTTTGCTCATCTTCTTCCAGCTCAATTTTTTTCAGTTTTAGATTGTGCTGTTCTTTAAGAAAATTATTTTTATTCAGTTCTTTTTCGGCTTTTTGTTTTTGTATCTCATTGGTTGTGGTGTTTATGGATTCCATTACATCGTTTGCAGCATTCTTTCCTTCGTTATATTCCATTTTACTTACAAGATCTTTATGGTATAATATGGAATCAGCTTGGGTTTTCTCCAGTGCCGATGATAATTTCTGCTGCTGCAGTTTATATTGCTGATCTAATGCCTCTATATTGTTATAGGCATTTTGTATATCCAGTTTATATTTAGAATAATTGATGCTGTTCTCTGCACCAACTGATTGTTTCTTTTTTCTGACTGCAGCGATGAGCAATTGCACAGAAGATATTTTTTGTTCGAGGTATTCTTTTGTCGCTTTTTGTTTTGCATATTCGCTGTTGACCTGCTCATTGTATATTACCATAAGCGTATCCCCCGGATTAATTTTTTGCCCTTCTTTCACCGGGGCTTTTTGCAATAAGGATTCATAAGGGGCCTTGTAATCTATTTGTGGATTTGATGAAATAATTTCACCCTCCGTAAACGAAACGGTATCGTTGATATGCACTGTAAAAAGCAGTACAATGATCAATAAAACGAAGCCGGCAAGAAACCGGAAAAACCAGAGAATATATTTATGCTCCCACGTAGCATACCCGTTTTCTGGATTAACGTGGCTGTTAAAAAGTAAATCTGAAATAGTGCTGTTGTTCTTTCGCTTTGGCTTTTTCAAAACGGAAAGATCTTCCTGCATATGTTCACCTGAGGCTGCCATC
>DATBFI010000496.1:0-2354 GCA_036558585.1 Chitinophagaceae bacterium | reverse complement strand
GGGAAAAGGACGACGAGCAAAGAACCAAAAGCCGCGAAAATAAATTTCCTCATCACCCTATAATCCTCCCAAACCTGCCTGTCGGCAGACAGGTCCCCGTTCAGGTTAAATAATAAAATTCACAGGCTCCTCATAATCTTTCCTGTCATTAATGATCGTTTGATTTTTATGATATACAACACTGAACGGAGGCACACTCTGCGTTACCCACGTATTTCCACCAATAATACTATCATGACCGACAATAGTATTGCCGCCGAGAATTGTGCTGCCTGCATAGATAACAACATTGTCTTCAATGGTGGGGTGACGCTTGCTTTTTGCATCCTCCTTTCTAACTGCAATGGCTCCCAATGTAACACCCTGGTATAACTTTACATTGTTCCCTATAATTGCTGACTCGCCAATAACAACACCGGTCCCGTGATCGATAAAAAATGGACTGCCGATAGTGGCGCCGGGATTGATATCAATACCTGTTTTGCTATGCGCCCATTCACTCATAAAGCGGGGAATTAAAGGAGCGCGTAACAGGTAGAGTATGTGTGCCAAACGATGCACCAGGATCGCATAAAAACCCGGGTAGGATAAAATAACCTCTTCAAACGAAGACGCGGCAGGATCAAAATCAAGAATAAGCTGGGCATCCTGGATAAGCAGGTCTTTTACCTGCGATAACCTGGAAAAAAACTGTTCGCAGATCTCTTCACGTTTAAGTTTATTTGATTTATCTACGGAACACAACAATTCTTTTAAGTGCGTTTGTAACTTGTACAGCTCGCCTTCATGGTGCTCCATAAACATTTCCGGCTCATCCGTTACCGGAAAAAGATAATTGATAAGTTCATCGGTAAATGCGTGTATTGCTTTAACCGATGGAAGCTGGTTGGTTAAAATGTAGCCCGGGTATTCCATATTGCAGTCATTTTAAAAAATTAAAAACCCTTCCGGTGAGAGAAGGGTACAATGATTTATACAAGATACACGTTCTCCCTGTTATACAGAATTACAGCAACAACAAGATGTAACAAAAGAAAACATGGTTAAAATTTCGCAACAAATTTAAAAGACAATTTTAATTAAGAAAATTAATAGTTTGAAAATGGTTTGTGATTTATGGTTTTCTTGTAGGCAGCTTTGGTTACTGGTCATTGTCTATAGTTTTCTTCCCCTCACCAAATCATTTTCCAAGCTGGCGTCACGACAAAAACTTCAGACCAATTTTCATAACTAATTTTGTTTTATGAAAATCCAGTTATGGTCGGTAGGCAAGCCGCATGAAGCTTATGTTAAAGCAGGCGTTGAAGATTTTACCAGGCGATTGAATAAATATTTTTCTGCTGAATGGGAACTTATACCTACGCCAAAAAATTCGGCCATGCTTTCTCAAATGGATTTAAAAAAACAGGAGGCTCAAACCATTACCGGGTGGCTTGAAAAAGATGACTACGTTGTGCTGCTGGATGAAAGAGGAAAGGAATTATCATCACCAAAGCTTGCAGAATTTATTCAGCAAAGAGCAAATGAAAGTACCAGGAAATTAATTTTTTTAATAGGCGGAATTTATGGTGTGGATGAAGCCATTTTTAAAAGAGCCAATTATACATGGAGTTTATCCAAACTTGTTTTTCCACACATGCTTGTACGATTAATGCTGGCTGAACAATTATACAGGGCTTGCACCATCATTAAAAATGAAAAATACCACCACCCATAAAATTGGAAATCCCGATTGGCGTTTAAACTATATTTACAAAAATAACTTCGCGAATAATGAATATTACTGTCATAATCGTAGTAATAACTTGCGTGATTTCTTTTGTTGCATTTTCTAATCAAAAGATCATTAATGATCTTATTTTTTACCCGCCTGCTATAGCCAACAATAACCAGTGGTACAGGTTCTTTACGTGTGGCCTGATACATGCTGACATCGGGCATCTTGCATTCAATATGATCTCCTTCTATATGTTCGGCAGAATTGTAGAACAGGCATTTGGCGACATCTTTGGTGAAAAAGGTACTTTTCTTTATGCATTAATGTATATCACTGCATTAGCCGCTTGTTTAATCCCTACCTATTCGCAGCAAAGAGACAATTATCATTACAGGAGTCTTGGGGCTTCGGGAGCAGTATCTGCAGTGGTCTTCGCAGGGATCTTTTTGTTTCCAACGCAAAAAATTGGTTTGTTTTTTATTCCTCCGATCATACCCGGATTTATATTCGGTCCTCTCTATCTTTTTATTTCTGCCTATCTCAGCAGGAAAGGAGGCGGTGGCATTAACCACTCTGCTCATTTTTGGGGAGCCGTATATGGCATTGCATTTTTAATAGTAACATCTTTCACCCTGAG
>DATBFI010000495.1:0-2722 GCA_036558585.1 Chitinophagaceae bacterium | reverse complement strand
ATTGACCCCGTCATTCACCAGCTTAACTGCTTCAAATCCATTCGTGGCTTTTAAAACAGTTGCATTTTTGGAGTGCAATATTTTTTCCGCAATCATCATGTGTATAGGATCATCCTCAGCAATCAGCACCCGCATGCCGGTAAAATCAGATACTTCATATTTTTGAGATTGTTCCATAAGGTGCAGGGGAATTAAAGAGAAAAGAAGTAATTTTTGTAAAGATAAATTTTCATTTTTACTATTCCTGATTTTTAGGAATATTGTCAAAGTATACACCATAACTGCTTGCAATGCTTTTCTTGTTGATAAACTGTTAAGATGACTATTAAAACAAGAAGATGCATTTACTTTAGCGTTGGGTTGACAAATAAACCAGTAGTATGCAAAAACTTTTTTGGTTAACAATTATATTATTGCCTTTTGTGTCTTATGCCCAAATACCTTCGCAGCAATCTGTAAAAGCAAATATTGAACAATACGGCACAAACTTCCCCCAGGAAAAAATATATATACAGTTTGACAAACCAGCTTATGCACCGGGCGAAACTATTTGGTTCAAAGCATACCTTATGACGGGTATTGATGTTTCAACAATAAGCGCGAATCTTTATTTAGATTTCGCTGATGCAAATGGTAACCTGTTGATGCGCCTTGTTGAACCGGTAGTCCATGGCTCAGCCAGTGGAAATTTTGATATACCGGCCTCTTTTAGTGCCAAGAGCATTCATGTTGGGGCTTACACCAAGTGGATGCTCAATTTTGATTCCTCTTTTTTATATAATAAAGACATTTACGTAATTCAAACAAAACCTGCAGCAGGAAAAAATACAACCACACAAGTTACATCGAGTGTGCAGTTCTTTCCCGAGGGAGGAGATTTCATTTCAGGCATTAGCAACAAAATTGCATTTAAAGCAATTACATTCAACGGAAAACCTTGCAACATAAGAGGTACAGTAATAAATTCAAAGGGAGAAAAAGTTGCGGATCTGAAATGTATACATGACGGGATGGGTTTTTTTTATTTAGAACCGCAGGCTAATGAAACCTATACTGCATCGTGGAAAGATGAACAGGGCATATCTCTTAAAACTGCACTTCCTCCGGTAAAAAATGTGGGTGCTGCTTTGGAGATAAAAATTGCGAATGGTGCGAGAGGTTTTTTAATCAAGCGTAGTGAAAATGCACCTGATAATTTCAAGCTGATGCATATTGTTGCAACGATGCAACAACAGTTGGTGTATATGGCTTCAGTAAAGTTAGATGCCACAAATATTATCGGCGGTTCCATCCCTGTTGCACAATTGCCTTCCGGGATATTGCAGGTTACACTGTTTGATTCAAACTGGATTGCTGTTTCGGAGCGAATAAGTTTTATAAACAACGACGACTATCATTTTGATCCTGAAGTTGGTTTTGCCGCACTTGGCACATCCAAACGTGGAAAAAATACGCTGGTAATTAACCTGCCTGATACGATAGAATCCAATTTGTCTGTTTCGGTAACGGATGCCGGAATAGGTGTTGACAGCAGCGATGATATTATTTCACATCTGTTGCTTACAGGTGATCTGCACGGAACGGTTTATAAGCCCTCCTATTATTTTTCCAACAACAGTGATAGCCTGCAGGAACAACTTGACCTTGTAATGCTTACCAATGGCTGGCGCAAAATAAAATGGGAAGATATCGTGTATGGGAAAATGCCTGTTATAAAATATCCCAACGATACGAGCTATCTTTCCCTCTCGGGCAAAGTTTATGGAGCATCATCACAGGACTTTCAAACGGCTCCGCTCTTATTCATGATCCTGGAGAAAAAGAAAGACACCAGCCGGCAAATGATACAGGCAATTTTAAACAAAGACGGTACTTTTTCAGAACCTGATATTATTCTTTTTGATACAACAAAAATTTATTACAGGCTAACCGGCAGTAACAGCTTTAATAATTCAACAGAAGTAACATTTAATATGGGAATGTTGCCATCAAGACCAAAAATATTTTTTGAAAAAAATCCTGCTTTCTTTTCCTTAGATACTGCAGAAGAAAACCGCAATCGTTATTTTGCCGATCAGCAAGCACGACTGGCAAAACTCCTGGAAGGGACTACGCTGCAGGGTGTTACTGTAAAAGCAAAAGCAAAGAGTCCCTTGCAGGTGTTGGATGAAAAATACACTTCGGGTTTATTCAGTGGCGGCGACGCCCACCAGTTTGATATCTCAAATGATCCTGCTGCCCAGGCGGCTTTAAATGTACTCACTTACCTTCAGGGGCGTGTTGCAGGCCTCAACATTACAGCAGGCAATACAGTTGGTGGCCAGTCATCGGTTACATGGCGTGGAGGTACACCTGCATTTTTTCTGGATGAAATGCCTGTTGATATATCGCAGCTTACAAGTATGAGCATGGCTAATGTTGGCTACATAAAAGTTTTTAGCCCTCCCTTTTTTGGCGCCTTCGGTGGTGGAGCAAATGGTGCAATTGCAGTATATACACAAAAAGGAGGAAGCACAAATACAAACACCAGACAAAACAAGGCGTTGCCCTACAAAATGGTAACAGGATATGCGCCGCAAAAAGAATTTTATTCTCCCAACTACGGCACTTTTGATCAAAAGAACGAACAGGAAGACCTTCGCTCTACTTTATACTGGAACCCAATGATCCTTACCACAAAAGAAAATCATATTATCAAAATTAATTTTTACAATAATGATAT
>DATBFI010000494.1:0-1511 GCA_036558585.1 Chitinophagaceae bacterium | reverse complement strand
GTATCTGCTAATAAGGGAACGGCTGGTGGAGTATCAATTACAAAATGTTCTTTGCGTATCCGGTCCTGGGCAAATCCCATTTGTCTTAACGTAAATTCAGCCATGCGCATGAATGGAAGTGGACCGCAGAGATAAAAGTTTATTGTTTGTTGTTTATCGTGGCGTGATTTATTTTTTGTGATTTTTTCATTAATGATCCTTTCGAGCATTTCATTGTTCAAATGTTGTGAAGCATAACGTCGGGAGATCGGGCGACTGAAGAACTGTATTGGATTAAACCTGTCTTTAAAATGCTGCTGCAGGGCGAGTAACTCTTTTTTATAAATAATATTTGCTTCATTTCTGCATTGATTGATAAGGAATATTTTTGTTGCAGCATGATGATATAAAAGCTCTTTCATTAAAGCAAATACAGGTGTTATACCACTACCGGCAGCCACAAAAAAATAAGTTTCTGCCAAGGGCTCATAAATAATAAATCTTCCTGACGGCGATAATGATGTAAGGATATCCCCCTCTTTAAAATGATCGAGTAAATGACGTGATATTTCTCCGTTAACCTTTCTTTTTACGGTAATAAAAAGTTGTTCATCAACTATATGTGCTGAACCAAGAGAATATGATCTTCTTATTTCTCTTTCATTGTGATAGATCAGCAGTGTAAGAAATTGACCGGCCCTATAATTAATAATGATATTTTTATCAACAGGTTGGAGATAAAAAGATTTTGTGTCACTTGTTTCCGGGATAATTTTAGTAATGCGTAATTGTAATTCCATTCGAAGATTCAATTGTTTAACGCACCGAATAAACTGAGCAATGAGATTTTGCCTGCTCGATAAAAAATTTATGCCTCTTCAATTCCTTTTTGAAAATCGGAAGTTAAAACAAAGTTTGCACGCCATGCAGAACCCTGAATTCGTGCTGCAATAACCATTTCTTTCTCCACAATCCTCCCCCGTAACCAACAAGGCTTTTATCGCTGCCAATAACGCGATGGCAGGGTATGATGATAGCTATTTTATTTTTTCCACTCGTTGAAGCAGCGGCCCGCACCACTTTTACATCTCCCAGGTGTTTTGCCAGGTCAAGATAGCTAATGGTTTTGCCGAAAGGAATATTGAGTAGTTCACCCCATACTCTTTGCTGAAACGCACTGCCCTCCTGGTATACCGGAATATCGAAACTTCTGCGTTTTCCATTAAAAAATTCTATCAGCTCTTCTGTGCATTGATGCATTACTTCACTTATGCCTGGCTCACCATGAGTTACCTGCTCTTTATTGTCGACAAAGCCTAACTCAGCAATATAATTGTCGGTCCCGCCAATCTTCAATAAACCTACCGGGCTCTGATAATATGTATAATATAAATTTTGCATCTGCAGATGCTATAGCAACAAGTTTTAAATTGTGATTTTTTCACCTTGTGAAAGTTAATTATTTTTTTGTAGCGCTAAACACAAATGACTGGTGTATGTGTATTTATTTTTGCATGTAGTATAATAAACTG
>DATBFI010000493.1:0-9995 GCA_036558585.1 Chitinophagaceae bacterium | reverse complement strand
AACCAGTTTAAAAACACTTCAGTTAAATTACGCGGTTGACGCAATTTAGCGGGTAAGTTCCCTCAGCTTGTCCAAAATCTCCGCAAAACATTTACTTCGCTTTTGGCTTTTTGTACATTTTGCTTATTATCCCCTATTTTTGCCGCCACTTTTAAAAATAATACCCTTATGGATAATTTGTTCTATGTTGCTCCATTGATGGGATTGCTCGGCCTGCTGTATACTTTTTTAAAATCGGGCTGGGTTTCAAAACAGGATGCCGGAAACGAACGTATGCAGATTATAAGCAAGCACATTGCCGAAGGCGCAATGGCTTTCTTAAAAGCAGAATGGAAGATACTTTCATACTTTGTTATCATTGTTGCGATTTTATTGGGCATAATGGCAAGCAGTAATCCAAATTCTCATTGGGCAATTGCTCTTTCATTTATTGTGGGCGCAGTATTTAGCGCAACTGCCGGGTATATTGGCATGCGTGTAGCAACCAAAGCAAATGTTCGTACGGCTCATGCTGCAAGGTCTAGTTTATCAAGGGCACTGGCTGTTTCTTTTACAGGCGGTTCAGTAATGGGTCTGGGCGTTGCAGGCTTAGCGGTACTTGGTCTTGGTGGATTATTTATACTCTTAAAGAATTTTTTTGGCGCAGGTTCTATTGACTCAGCTGAAACATTACGAACAATTGAAGTACTTACCGGTTTTTCTCTTGGCGCTGAAAGTATTGCATTGTTTGCACGTGTGGGTGGTGGTATTTATACAAAGGCTGCAGATGTGGGCGCGGACCTTGTTGGAAAAGTTGAAGCAGGTATTCCTGAGGACGATCCGAGAAATCCCGCAACCATTGCCGACAACGTTGGTGATAATGTTGGTGATGTTGCCGGTATGGGCGCCGACTTGTTTGGTTCTTATGTTGCTACTGTTCTGGCAACAATGGTGCTTGGTCAGGAGACTCATTCACAGGATAATTTCGGCGGTTATGCTCCAATTCTTTTGCCTATGCTGATCGCAGGCACCGGCATCATCGCTTCGATCATTGGAACCTTATTTGTAAGATTGAGCGATAAGGCAGGTATCAATACGGGCAACGTTCAAAAAGCATTGAACATGGGCAACTGGGGGGCAATTATTCTTTCTGCCATCGCCAGTATTGCTCTTGTAAAATATGTCTTACCAGATACTATGGAATTGCGTGGGCTCACTTTCACAAACACCGGTGTAATCGGTGCTATTATAGTTGGCCTGGTGGTAGGCACATTAATGAGTATGATCACCGAATATTATACGGCAATGGGTAAGCGGCCTGTGAAAAGTATTATTCGCCAGTCGGCTACAGGTCATGCTACAAATGTGATCGGAGGCCTTGCAGTTGGGATGGAATCTACTATGTTACCGATCCTTGTTCTGGCAGGTGGCATTTATGGTTCATATGTATGTGCTGGCCTGTACGGTGTTGCCATTGCTGCTGCGGGTATGATGGCAACTACTGCAATGCAATTGGCTATTGATGCATTTGGACCAATCGCAGATAATGCTGGTGGTATCGCAGAAATGAGCGAATTACCTCCTGATGTTCGGGAAAAAACCGATGTACTCGATGCTGTTGGAAACACCACTGCCGCAACGGGAAAAGGTTTTGCTATTGCTTCGGCTGCATTAACTGCACTGGCTTTGTTTGCTGCCTTTGTAGGAGTAGCGGGTATTACGGGTATCGATATTTATAATGCAAAAGTATTGGCATCATTGTTTGTTGGGGGAATGGTTCCTTTTCTTTTTTCATCACTGGCCATACGCGCGGTAGGCCAGGCGGCGATGGCAATGGTGGAAGAAGTTCGTCGCCAGTTTCGCACCATTCCGGGTATAATGGAAGGAACAGGCCAACCAGAATATGATAAATGTGTTGCCATTTCAACTGAAGCTTCTATCAAGAAAATGATGTTGCCTGGTGCCATTGCAATTATAGCACCCCTATTGATAGGATTTTTATTAGGACCTGAAGCATTAGGGGGTTTCCTGGCCGGCGCAACAGTTAGCGGTGTATTAATGGGAATGTTTCAGAACAATGCAGGCGGTGCGTGGGACAATGCGAAGAAAAGTTTTGAAAAGGGTGTTGAAATAAATGGCCAGATATACAAGAAAAAAAGTGAACCGCATAAAGCAGCAGTAACAGGTGATACAGTAGGTGATCCTTTTAAAGATACGTCGGGCCCGTCCATGAATATTCTTATCAAATTGATGTCAATCGTATCACTGGTAATTGCACCAACACTGGCACAGGTATTCCATACAAAAGACAGGGAAGGTACGGTTGAAAAGAAAGTAGAAATACGCAATGAAAGCAAGGTTGCTGATAACAATAAAAATGCGGTACATCTTGCCGAAGTTCCTGCAGAACCGGGAAATTAATTTTTGAAAAAAAGAATTCAGTTACTATAGACCGAAGAGCCTTTTGGTTCTTCTTTTTTTTTATGAAGAATCCGCACTTATGTATGGTATAAATTGTAACAGCAAGCTTAATCGGCGACATTATTTTAATATATTCCTATAAATAAGTTGGCCACTTCGATGGAAAATCAAATAATTATGATCCACTCAGGCATAACGCTGAATATCTTTAAGACGAGTAATACAAAAGCCCTTATAAGTAGCTTGGTGCAGCTATATTTTTTTGAAAATGTGGATTAATTGCTCAAAACTTAATAATTGTTTTTAAGAATTTATTTTTAACCTTGTGTCAAACTTTATGAAAAATGACTTTTATTTATGATGAGAAAAACAACCAGGTCGCTTATTTATTCAATCAATTGATCCTCTCCGTTACCAACAACAAATTAATGGGCATCATCCTGGGACACTGCGTTTATGGCTTGGAGGCAAAATTAATAGGCACTTATTTCAAAGAGAAAATAATAGACATAAAGGGCGAAACAATAGCTGAACTAAAAACTGAATCCATGCCTGACAAATTATCATTTAATAAGGAGAATTTCATAGCAGAAAGCTGGGGTATGATAAGAAAAATAAAAGAACATTTTTCTCCATTTGTAGAAGAAAAGTTTGTATGGTCTAAAAATAATTTTCTCGACATTCTGTCGATGTAATTAAATTTAAACAACCCTTCAGAATGTTATCTTATCTGGAGCGCATAACGGCAACAGAAATTCAGTTCTTTAGATCTTCGAATGATATCTTATCGTTTAACAGAAACATTTCATCAACAATTAAGTCATCCGCTGCCGTTATTCCGGCCCCTTCATTAATTGTACATCTTCTCTCCCTTTTTCAGTGACATAGTTTTTCTTTTGGTGATTGATAAACCATCGTCTCCAGGTGATTTTTGTGTTTACAATAATCCATACAGGCAGCAAGTCATAATAAATTTCTGAAACGGGTATTATCACTTTAGTATCATCTCTCCCATAACCTGTTTTCCATTCCCATAGAAATTCTAACTGGTGCAGTTGAAGAAATTTCATCAATGGGCATATCGCTGTTGGCAATCACGTGTGTTCTTAACCACGAGCCATCCTTTTGTTTTCTTGAAAGCGTAATAAATTTGCCCGATTCGTGAACAGGTTTATTATTTTGAATTGTTGTCTTGATTACCTGACCCCGCACAAAAGCTCTCTCACCAAAAACTTCCATTTCGTAAATATTGAAAGACAATTTCAATGTGATGGCTTGTTGTTTCAATTTCTTAAACAGTTTCTTTATCTCTTCCTTACCGCGAATCGTTTGCATATTTGGTTCCATCAGGATAATATCATCTGAATGTAATGAAAGTAATTTGTCAACGTCAAGCGTGTTGAAGGATGTTACAACTTCATCATGAAGTTTACGAACCGCTATTTCATCATTATAAGTTGAGTTCATTTTTATTTTATTTCATTTTATTAATTAAGTATTCCTTTAAGACCGCATCTGTCAAAGTTTTCAACATTTCTTTTGCTTATCAGTTCAAAAAATTTAGAAGCGATCGCTTTATTGTCTGCGGCACGAATTTCATTTGCGTAACGATACTTTTATTATATTATAGTAATGTGTTTTGTTGCATCATTTTAATTCAAAGAAATAGTTATGCGGTTTTTATTTTCACAGCCTCCTGTAATCCTAACTCTACGATGGCGGCTTCCCGCATCTCTACTTTTCTTATTTTACCTGTCACTGTTAATGGAAAACCGTCAACAAACTTCCAGTACCTTGGAATTTTGTAACGTGCAATTTTGTTCCCGCAGAATTGCCGCAGTTCATGTTTTGTCAAACTGTAACCGCTTTTTATTTTTACCCATGCCATTACTTCTTCTCCAAATTTTTTGCTGGGCACACCAATCACCTGAACATCAGCGATCGCCTCATGGGTGTAAAGGAATTCTTCAATCTCACGCGGAGAAATATTTTCCCCGCCGTGTAATATCATGTCTTTAATACGGCCAACAATATTTACATAACCATCATCATCCATTGTGGCAAGATCACCGGTATGCATCCATCCTGCCTCATCAATAACTTCCTCAGTCGCTTTCGAATTATTCCAGTATCCAAGCATTACTGAATAACCGCGGGTGCATAATTCCCCTGGCATATTTCGCTCCTGCAATTCTCCCGTTTGAGGGTTGATGATTTTTATTTCAAGATGCTCCTGTACAGTGCCCACCGTACTTACCTGTTTTTCGAAAGGCGTACCCGCAGATGTTTGAGTGGAAACAGGGGATGTTTCTGTCATACCATAACATATCTGTACATCTTTCATGTGCATCAGTGATTGAACTTTTTTCATAATCTCAACAGGACACGGTGAACCACCCATCACACCAGTTCGCAACGAGGACAAATCGAACCGGTCAAACTCTGGTAACTGCAACTCTTCAATAAACATGGTTGGTACACCATATAATGAAGTGCATCGCTCCTTTTCAACTGCCTGCAATACTTTCAGGGGCTCAAAACTCTCAGAAGGAATAACGATGCAGGCACCTGCAGATGTACAGCATAAATTTCCAATCACCATCCCGAAGCAATGATAAAAAGGAACAGGTATGCAAACTTTATCTTCTTCTGTGTAATGAAGACGCTTGCCACCAAAATAACCGTTGTTAAGGATGTTGTGATGCGAAAGGGTAACTCCTTTGGGGAAACCTGTAGTGCCCGAAGTATATTGTATATTAATGGGATCATCGAACTGAAGTGTGCTTTCTGCTGCTTCCAGTTGTTCATCACTAATATTAATTGCTTTGTGTAAAAAACTTTCCCAGTCTTCGCCCAGGAAAATAACTTCTCTTAAATTTTTGCATGAACTTTTTGCCTGCCCAATCATGTCCTTGTAATTGCTTCTTTTAAATTCAAGTGCTGATATCAATACACTTGTACCTGACTGGCCAAGCGCATACTCCAGTTCTGATGTAAGATATGCAGGGTTAATATTTACAAGAATGGCGCCGATACGTGCCGTAGCATATTGAACAAGCACCCATTCGTAGCAGTTGGGTGACCAGATCGCTACACGATCTCCTTTCTTTACATGAATCGCCAGCAAGGCTTTTGCAACTGTAGTAACCTGTTGCCAGAGCATACTGTACGTGGCGCGGTAATTCTGATGCACGCTTATCAGCGCTTCTCTACCCGGAAATTTACTGCACGTATTGCGAAGGTTTTCACCAATTGTTTCTCCCAATAACGCATAGCGGCTTACACCGTATGCATAAGATTTTTGCTTCATGATTTTTTGTAATGATTTTATTATTGTTTATGATTCCAGCTGTAGCCTTGATGGTATCGCTTGTTGCGTTGCAGCACTCTTGTACGCCCTGGCATAACTGAGCTGATTTGTTTTAATCCGGCGAAACGTTTATTTGTAGAAATTCATTGAACATAAATCGCAAGGGTATCTGGCGATTGATGTGCCAGGAAAAGTTGTCAACTGAATTTTTTGTGATGATTTTATTCGGCGGTATATTTTGAATGAATTTGTTTGCCTGCCTCACTTTACCACTATTAATTTTCTTGATGCAGCTATTCGGCCATTTACTACTAATGTGTAAGTATAAGTACCTACTTTAAGATCGTTGCCGGTTATAACTGCCTGGCCGCTCTCATTTGTTTTAAAAGTTTTTACAAGAGTGCCATTTGCGTCAAATAAATTAATGTGCCCCGCAACATTTTGAGGAATACGATAACGGATCGTTGTGGTTTGATTAAAAGGGTTTGGCTGATTTTGTTCAAGTGAAACACCACTGATTTCTTTACCCATGATGTTATTACTGCCTGTACTGCTAATACTGCCATTATTAAGCGCTGCTTCTAACTTTGCAATACGGTCTTCAAGTGTAATTATTTTTTGTTGCTGCTCCTGTATCGCTTTTAGTGCAATCATGCCAAAAGCGCTGTAGTTCACAGCATATACATCCTGCTTGTCGCTATTCATTATTTTATGATGCACCGCTTCAGGAAAGATCTTTTCAACATCCTGCGCCATCATACCATAACGCCTGTCTTCACCAACTTTGCTTTCAGCACTATGTAACTTTTTTATATCAAGCTGCATTACTTTTTCTAAAACATCCGGCGCTTTTTCTGCATCGTTTTTACTTTTACTTTTTAGCTGTAAGTCGGAAAAGTATTCTCCTGAAATATCATCGAAAAACCCTACAAGTCTTGTTTTTGCAAATAGGTCTAATGTATTATCTCCGTTAGAAGAATATAGTGTCCAGTTTGCCCGGTTTGCCCCAATGTTTTCGATTCTTAAACCGTGATGGCTATCCTCGCCATCATTATGAAGCAAATGCATTTCAACAGCAGGCGATACTGTTCCCAAGCCCACAAAACCATTATTTCTTAATGTCATCCTGGTTACATTGCCGGTTGTTCTGAATTCCATTCCTCTTGAGTTGTCGAAACTGTTGTAAAGTATGCCGCCATCTATATTGCTTGAAGGGTTGCCAAATAAAATACCCGTTTCAGCATTATTGGGCGCCAGTATGTTTAAATAGGCTGTACTTGAATTTTCGATCACTAATGGAGCGCTGAAGAAAGGAGATACACCGGAACTTCCGCGGGAGATATGAAGGTCAGCCTGTGGCGTTGATGTGCCTATGCCGAGTTTACCGCCGCTTATATTCATATTTCCTTTAAATGTTGAAGCTCCTGAAACATCAAAGGCACCAAAAACACCTACCGTGCGACTGATCAAATTCACATTAAATACGCTCGTACCGCCACCAACAAAATCAAACCTGTCAGCAATATCATTGTACTGTAAGCCAAAAGTTGGAAAATCAGGAGAATGCGCGATCACCATTCTCGTTGTATTTGAACTGCCTGATGGAAACATAAACATCATGGGCCTGGGATTAGCGCCGGGAACAGGGAACTGAATAGAGGATTGATCAGAATTTATGTTGAGATTACCCGCAGCTGTAAGCGACATGCGTGTTTTGTTGCTGGTAATAAAATTGAGTGCAGCATTATTAGTGCTTCCTAATTTTTCAGTTCCTGATAAACTGTTACCTGATAGTTTCCATTGACCGGCTTGAGCAAAAGCGAGATGGCCCGATACAATAAGCGTTAATGAAAAAGTAAATCTGAGTGGAATCATTTTTTATTTTTTAGGAAAGCAAAACTTCGATATAAAAATGCGCGGATAAAATTTAATGATCCCCGGTGTGGTGGTTTTTTATTTAACTGTGGAAATATTTAAACAAAGCGTAGATAGCCATTTAATCAATAAGTACACTGGCCGGAAATCCGTTGCTTAGTAATATAACACAAATAACTTTAAAAGCTGTCCTTGTGAAGAACAGCTCTTTTCAAAATTTTAAACCGATTTCCTAACCCACTCATTTTAAATATGCATTGTTTAAAAATTTTATGTCCTAAAAAATTATTTCGTCAGCATCATTTGCTTTGAATCTATTTTTGCGCCATCAACCTTTAATACATAATAATAAGTTCCTGCAGATAATTCGCCTGCTTTGATCGATAATTGTCCATTACCCTTTTGTGTTAACGGGAAAGTTTTTATCAGTTGACCATTTGATGATACCACTTCAATAGCAGCATTCTGTTTTGTTTCAGGCAGGTAATAACCGATAATAGTTGCTGCGCTGAAAGGATTGGGCGTATTCTGGTTAAGATGTGCAACAGGTAAACCGGTAGTTTCTTTTGAAATAGCTGAAGGCTGATTTGTTGTGCCGGGGGACAGACCTGTTATTCTTTTGAGATCTTCCATATCAGATTGTAATTTTTCAATCGTTATTTGCTGCTTCTCAATAATCCTCTGCTGTTGATGATTAGTTTTCTCTTGCTCCTCTATCTTTTTCTGTTGCTCCTGTATCGCTTTTAATGCAATCACACCAAAAGTGCTGTAGCTCATAGTATATACGTCCTGCTTACCGCTATTCAAAATATTGTGATGCACCACTTCAGGAAAGATTTTTTCTACATCCTGCGCGATCATGCCGTAATGCTTTTTATCATCAGCTTTGCTTTCAAGAAAATGATATTTTTTTATATCAAGTCGCATCACTTTATCTAAAATATCTGGGGCTTTTTCTATATCTTTTTTCATTCTTGCATCTGAAGGGAAAGAGTAATCTCCTGAATTTCGGTCAAAAATTCCGACAAAAAGAAAAGTGGAAAATAACCCCAGATCGCCGTTAGAAAAAGTCTCAAAAGTCCAATGCTTACTACCTGAAGCGGTATTTTCGATCCGCAAGCCATTGTCGCCACCACCAAAGTCCGCCCCATAACGTATATGCATGTCAGTCTGAGGAGTTGTCGTTCCCACACCAAGAAGACCATTACCTGTTAATACCATTCTTGTAGTGTTGGTGCTGGTTCTGAATTGGAACCCTTTTGGATTCGCAGTGTTGTTGTAAATAATGCCGCCATCAACATTACTTGTGGGGTTGCCAAATAAAATACCTGATTCTCTATTAGATGGAGAAAGCAAATTGACGTAGCTATGCGTTGAGTTTTCAACCACCAGCGGCGCATCAACATAACCAGATACAACGCCGGCACTGCCTCTGGAAACATGAAGGTTAGCCTCGGGGGAAATGGTACCTATACCCACATTTCCGGAAAATGCTGAAGTTCCCGTAACATTAAAGGCACTGTTAACACCTACACGACTGTTGGCTAGATCCACATTGAATATGCTGCTGCCATTGCTAAGAAAATCAAACCTGTCATTTACGTCACTATACTCTAAACCATAATTCGGAAAGAGGGGGGAATGTGCGATTATCATTCTGCTTGTATTGAACTGCCCGGAGGGAAACATAAACATCATTGGTTTGGGATTGTCCCCCGGGTTAGGAAATTGAATAGACGATTGGTCGGAAATAATATTTAGATTACCTGTTCTGGTGAGCACCATTCTTGCTATGTTATTGGTAAAAAAGTTTAGATCAGAATTATTGGTGCTTCCAAGCTTTTGAGTTCCGTTTAAACTGTTACCGGTTAATTTCCATTGACCTGTTTGTGCAAAAGCGAAATGGCTCAACATAATGAGCACTGCCGAAGAGGCAAATTTGAGTATTTTCATTTTTTATTTTTTTGATTAAAATTTTTGATTGGATACCAAATTGTAAATAGAAATGGCTGGATAAAACTTATTGCTTAATAGTGTGGGACATTTTTAAATTAAGCGCAGAAATATTGTACTAAAGTGTTTATTACTAGCGCATGAGTGCTTAATAATTTATTTTGTGTGTTCAATATTTTGAGGCCGCTGAAGAATGCAACGTCCTCTATATATCAAACCTGGTAAGTATTAGGAAGGAATTATTGATTCCGGTAATCATATTTTTTTATGATGGTTTCATCGCCGGAATAGTTTTCGGGTGAAAGCTTTGTTATTTGCGCCTGTACGCATTTCCACTGGCCATTTTCTTTTATATATACATCGGTGTACATTGACATGCCTGTATTTTCTTTCCCATCGGCCGCCACCGTAACGTATTTATTTTTCGCGTGCACCAAAGCCGTGTTACCAAAAATCT
>DATBFI010000492.1:0-4966 GCA_036558585.1 Chitinophagaceae bacterium | reverse complement strand
TCTGGTACCCGCTCGGACAGCTGAAAATTGACAAATAATTTCTCCTGATATTGTTTTTTACCTTGCATGATCTAATTTACCTAATGATGAAAATCATTTCAAATAAACTTATCCGCATATGTTAGTTGCGCAACAACCACTCAAGAAAAAAGTACAGAGAAAAAATTTGTTACTACTAAGAGCAAACTGAAAAAATCCCAAACCAATTTGGGATTTTTCATTTTATTGTCCCCTGCCTGATTCTTATCAAAAAACAATCCCTCATTGTTTTGCAATAGTAACCACTCAAATAAAACTCTGCCGAAAGACATAACTGCTCTCTATTTTTATTGTAGCTTGCCGCCGCTAACTAAAAATCAGGTTTATGAGAAAACTTTTCTTCGTATGCGGCATGCTGTTCGCATCTGTTGCAATGGCACAGGACACCGCATCATGGCTGCGTTATCCTGCAATTTCTCCGGATGGTCAAACGGTATTATTCTGTTACAAGGGTGATATCTATAAAGTGAGTGCAAACGGGGGGCAGGCAATACCGCTTACCATCAGTGAAGCTTATGATTTTGCCCCGGTATGGAGCCATGACGGAAAGTGGATCGCTTTTGCATCAGACCGTTACGGAAATTTTGATGTATTTATAATGCCTGCGGCCGGCGGCGAAGCAAAACGTTTAACTTATTATTCAATAGATGATATTCCAAGCAGTTTTACTGTTGATGACAAACGCATTGTTTTTTCTTCCATCAGGCAAAAACTTGTTACAGATGTGCAATTTCCCACAGCAGGCTTTCCTGAATTATACAGTGTGTCTGTAAACGGCGGCAATGCAACACAACTGCTGCCGGTATCTGCATACGATGCAACATTTAATTCAACCGGCGATAAGATCATTTATCATGACCTTAAGGGATATGAGAGCGAATGGCGCAAACACCACACTTCTTCAGTAACAAGAGACATTTGGGTGTATGATTTTAAAACAAAAAAATATACAATACTCACAGGTAACCCGGGTGAAGACAGGAACCCGGTGTTTGACAGCGATGATGATGATTACTATTATTTAAGTGAACAGAACAATAGTTCCTTCAATGTTTATAAAAGTTCTGTAAGCAATCCTTCCAATTCCGTTGCAGTAACAAATTTTACAAAGAACCCGGTGCGTTTTCTCACCGGTTCAAAAAACAACACACTTTGTTTTAGCTATAATGGCGATATATACATTAAGCCAGCTAATTCCGAAGCAAAAAAAATTTACATCACAATTGCGCAGGACGGGCGCAATATTGTTGAAAAAAATGTGCCCGTTACAGGCGATATTACCGAGATGAAACTTTCACCAAACGGGAAAGAGATCGCATTCGTATTCCGCGGTGAAATTTTTGTTACCAGTGTGGAAGGTGGTGTTACCAAACGTATCACCAATACCCCGTGGCAGGAACGAAGTGTAAATTTTAGTGCAGATGGAAGATCACTGGTATATGCTGCTGAGAGAAATAATAACTGGAATGTGTACATGACAAGCATTCAAAGAAAGGAAGAGCCTTATTTTTATGCATCAACGGTATTGAAACAGGAAACAGTTGTTGCAACTCCCGCAGAAGAATTTCAACCCGCATTCTCTCCGGATGGCAAAGAAGTAGCCTATCTTGAAAACCGCGTTGCACTAAAGGTTATAAACCTCGCCACAAAACAATCCAGAACTATTTTGCCTGCGGATAAAAATTATTCTTATGCGGATGGCGACCAATACTATCAATGGAGTCCCGACGGCAAATGGTTTCTTGTTCAGTTTGGCGTGGTAAGAATGTTTACACCGCAGGTAGGACTTGTACCGAGCGATGGCAAGAGCCCGGTGATCAATGTTACCAAAAGTGGTTATGATTGTTTTGCACCAAGATGGATGATGGATGGCAAGATGATCATCTATGGTTATGACAGGGACGGAACAAGAGCACAGGCGGGTTTTCCTGCAACTTATGACGTGTATGCCCTGTTCTTTACAAAAGATGCTTTTGATCGTTACCGTTTGTCGAAAGAGGATTACACACTGCTGAAAGAAATGGAAGACAAACAAAAAGATTCTACCGAAGAAAAAACCAATGAAGGAAAAAAGGAGAAAAAAAATGAAACGGCAAAGAAAGATACATCTAAAATAAAAGATATAAAGATAGACTGGGATAATTTGAGCGATCGCAAAGCAAGACTTACAATAAGTTCTGCAGATATTGCTGATATGACTTTATCAAAGGATGGTGATAAATTATTTTATCTCGCCAAATTTGAAAAGGGATATGATCTCTGGGTTACCGAACTGCGCACTAAAGACACCAAACTTTTTGCAAAACTGGGTGCAAAAAATGCCGGGATGGAATTATCAAGAGATGGCAAATCACTTTTTGTTCTGAATAACGGGAGCATCGTAAAGATAGATCCTGAAAGCGCCAAGCAGGATCCTGTTGCAATAAATGGTGAAATGGTATTAAATGGCTTTGACGAAAAGACGTATATGTTTGACCACATGTGGCGGCAGATAAAAGAAAAGTTTCTCTTCGTTGACCTCAACAAAGTTGACTGGGATTATTATTACAATAACTATAAAAGATTTTTGCCTTATATCAATAATGATTATGACTTTGCTGAACTGGTAAGCGAAATGCTCGGAGAATTGAATGCATCACATACGGGTTGTTATTATGCACGCCGCGGCACTCCCACGGGCGACCGCACTGCAGCGCTGGGTATTTTTTATGATTACGATTATAAGGGACCGGGTTTAAAAGTGACTGAAGTGATTGAGAATGGTCCGCTTGACAAAGCAACATCAAAAATAAAAGCAGGTTGTATCATAGAAAAGATCGATGGTGATCCAATTACCGATACTGTTGATCATTATAAGTACTTCAACAGGAAAGAAAATAAGTTCACCCTGCTTTCTGTTTATAATCCCGCAACAAATACAAGATGGGAAGAAACAGTAAAACCAATTTCCCTTAATGACGAATTTGAACTCTTGTATAAACGCTGGGTAAACAACAGGAGAAAAGAAGTGGATAGTTTAAGCGGAGGCAAAGTTGGTTATGTGCATGTACGAGGCATGGATGATGACAGCTACCGCACAGTTATTGAAGATGTACTTGGTAAAAATATAGAAAAACAAAGCATCATCGTGGATACACGTTTTAATGGTGGCGGCAACCTGCACGAACTGCTTTCCGATTTTCTAAGCGGCAAGAAATACTTTGATATCATACCACATGGGCAAACAGTAGGTTACGAACCTTACGACAAATGGATAAAACCATCCATTGTGTTGATGGGCGAGTGCAATTATTCCGATGCACATTTGTTTCCTGTTGCATATAAACTAAAGAGCGTTGGAAAAACTGTCGGTATGCCTGTTCCCGGTACCGGCACTTTTGTGTGGTGGGAATGGCAGATCGATCCTGCACTCGTATTCGGTATTCCGCAGGGTGGCTGGAAAATGCCCGACGGAAAATTTTGTGAGAATACACAATTGGAACCGGATATAAGAGTGCGCAATGAGCCATCTGCTTCTACAGGCGGGGAAGATCAGCAAATAGAGGCGGCAGTTAAGGAATTGATGAAAGAACGATCCAATGCATCAAGAGAATAATTTTTAGTGCGTTTTCACAATTGAACGCACTCTGGTAACATCAATACAATATCGGGCATTATTGATGACTTTTCGTTTTCGTAATGTTTCATTGCGCCACTTCAGCCATTGCAAAAAATTAACATCTTTCCGTTACCGCTTATGAAAAGTTTCTGTTCAATCAAAAACAGGAACATTATATTTGACTTGAACATTGCTTTCTTACAACAAACATTCTTATGAAATCAATTTCAAAAATAGCAGCTTTATTCCTGCTGCTGTTATCCCTGGTGTTCATTTCATTTTCATGCAATCAAAAAACCCCTGCTTCTGCTACCGGCAACTTACTTGATCAAACCGGGATGGATTCAACCGTTCGGCCTGAAGACGATTTCTTTCATTATGTAAATGGCGGGTGGATAAAGCATACGGAGATACCTGCTTCAGAATCTTCGTGGGGAGCAGGTGCGATACTTTACCAAAACACTCAACAGAATTTAAGAGACCTGCTTGATTCATGTTCCAAACTAAATGCGGCGAAAGGCAGTAACGAACAAAAAGTGGGTGACTTTTATGCAAGCGCAATGGATTCAGCTTCGATAGAACAAAAAGGGTCTTCACCGCTGCAGGCAGATATGCAACGCATCGCCGCCATCCAATCGATGAAAGATGTATTGAATGAAGTGGCAACCGAATATAATATGGGCATTGCAACATTGTTCACTTTTTATGCCAACCAGGATGATAAGAACAGTGAACAGGTGGTCGCTCATTTTGACCAGGGAGGTTTGGGACTTCCAAATAAGGATTATTATACGCAAAAAGATTCTGCAACCCTAAAGATTCGCAATGCTTACATGCGGTATATAGCAAAGATCTTCACGCTTGCAGGGGATGATTCGTTGAATGCACAAAAGGAAGCGGCATCTGTTATGAAAATAGAATATGCAATGGCAAACGCTTCAAAAAGGCTCGTTGAACTAAGAGACCCTGAAGCAAATTATCACAAGATGAGCGTTGCGGAGCTTTCAACAAAATCGCCAAATCTTGGCTGGACTGAATTACTCGATTCACTTGGTATAAAACAGGATACCGTGCTTGTGGGTCAACCAGCATTTTATACAGTATTGAGCAGTATGCTGAAATCGGTTCCTGTGAATGACTGGAAAAATTATCTGCGCTTTCATTTTATTGACAACTATGCGCCTTATCTCAGCGCCGCTTTTGTGAATGCAAATTTTGAGATGAATAAGTTGCTTTCCGGCCAGCGTGAATTACAACCGAGATGGAAACGCATGACCGCTCTTACAGACGCGCAGCTCGGTGATGCGTTGGGACAATTATATGTAAAGA
>DATBFI010000491.1:0-33577 GCA_036558585.1 Chitinophagaceae bacterium | reverse complement strand
AAGTTGCCGTAAGAAAAATAATTGGTTCAAGCAGGAAGAATCTTGTCGGTCTTTTTCTTACTGAATCTGTAATCACAATACTATCGGCTGCACTTATAAGCATTGTGTTGGTTAATCTTGTTATGCCGTTGTTTAATGATATTACCGGCAAACAGCTTTCAAGCTGGCAATTTGGTATTGCCCGCACTTTTATGTATATGCTTGGCTTCTCCCTTATTGCTGGTATTATCGGCGGGTTATATCCTGCCTTTTTCTTATCGAGATTTAAAACAATACCTGCGTTGAAAAACCAGTTGGGTGATGTAAAGGGACAGACGATTTTCAGAAAGTCACTGGTGATGTTCCAGTTTATCGTAACGATGGTGATGATAACAGCATCCCTGGTAATTTATCTGCAACTTAATTATGTACTGAATACAGATCTTGGGTTTAACAAAAACCAGATGCTCACTTTTCATTTAGATTCAAGAGAGGTGAGACAAAAAGTAACTTTACTTCGTACGGCGTTATTGCAAAACCCGGAAGTAAAAGCTGTTGCATCAGCAGGCAATCCCATCGGCAATAATAATATTGGCATGATGGACTACAGTGTGGAAAAGAATGGGGTGCTGGACGAACACAGTAATCTTGCTTACGGTATAACCATTGATGCTGACTTTATTCCCGCCATGCAGATCAAATTGCTCGAAGGACGCAATTTTTCAAAAGATATTTCATCAGACAGCAATGATGTGATCGTAAATGAAGCTCTTATTAAAAGACAAGGTTGGGCTTCCGGCATGGGTAAAAGAATTTCAAGAGGAAAAGACTCAACGGGTAAGATACATTTTGCCAATATCATTGGAGTGGTAAAAGACTTCCATATTTATTCTTTGCAACATAAGATCGAACCAATGATCATGGCACTTCCTCAACAGCAGGAAGACCGGGATAATATGTATGTACGGCTGGATGAACACAATCTTTACAAATCGCTTGCCTTTGTTGAACAAACGTTCAGAAAGTTCGATGCGTCCTCCCCTTTTGATTATCATTTTCTCGATCAAAATTTTGCAGCACAATACAAGGCAGAAGAAAAACAGGGACAGGTATTGCTTGCTTTTACCATTCTTACAATATGCATTGCATGTTTGGGTTTGTTTGGATTGATCACGTTCACTGTTGAACAACGGGTAAAAGAAATCGGTATACGCAAAGTGCTTGGTGCAAGTGTGAGTAGCATGGTTTCGCTATTAGCAGAAAGTTTAATGAAGGTTGTGCTTATTGCTATGCTGGTAGCCATTCCGCTTTCCTGGCTGGTTATGAACAAATGGTTGGAAGACTTTGCGTACCGTATTCATCTTCAGTGGTGGATGTTTTTATTAGCTGGTTTTCTTGCAATGATAATTGCCCTTGCTACGATCAGTTTTCAGGCAATCAGGGCAGCAATAGCAAACCCGGTGAAGAGTTTGAGAATGGAGTAAAGCCTCCTGCCTATTTCGTAGACAGGCCGGGCTTTTTAAGAGGCAAGTAAATATTAGAAGTGAGATCCTATTAAGCGGCTAAAATCCTTTCCAAAAAAGTGGCTTTATGATCAAAAATTATTTTAAAATCGCCTTACGCCAGTTATGGAAGAATAAGTTTTATTCCGGAATCAATATACTGGGACTGGCCATCGGTCTCACCAGTTGTTTGCTGATTCTTTTGTATGTGAACTATGAACTGAGTTATGACCAGTTTCATAAAAATAGGGACAGTATCTACAGGATCACAGAAACGTTTAAGGTAAGCAATGGTACGATGTCTACAGGGCTTACTCCTTACAAGATAGCTCCTGACTTAAAAGATCATTTTCCCGCTATTGAAAAAATAGTAAGAATTGATGCGGATATTGACCGGTTCGTTATTGAAAACGGTAATAAAAAATTTTTTGAAAGATCTGTCACCTCTGCAGATCCCGATTTTTTTCAGGTTTTTTCTTTTCAATTATTAAAGGGAAATCCTGGTACGGCATTGAAAGAGCCTTACACAATTGTCATCAGTGATAAGGAAGCAGAAAAGTATTTTCCGGGCAAAGAAGCCTTAGGCGAAACGCTAAGACTTACAGATCCTTTTGATCACAAAAGTTTCAATGCTAAAATCACGGGTGTATTCAAAGCCATGCCTGCCAATTCGCATTTTCACAGGGATTTCATTCTTTCTATGGCCACTGCCGATATTCTTATTCCCCAAAGAAAAGATGAGCTGGGCTGGACTTCAGTATATTCCTACCTGCTGCTCACTCCCGGTACGGATGCGAAGAAGTTGGAAACAGACATACACAATTATATATTCAAAAACTATCCTGAAAATGCTGTTCAATGGTGGACAGATTTTCCGTTACTTCCCCTGAATAACATTCACCTGCACTCCGCACTCAAAGAAGAATTAGAACCGAATGGCGACATCGCTTATATTTATATCTTTTCAGCCATTGCCTTTTTTATTATGCTGCTGGCCTGTATCAATTATATGAATCTTGCTACAGCACGTGCAGCAAGACGCGCAAGAGAAGTGGGTATTAGAAAAGTGATCGGTGCAGAAAGAAAGCAACTTATTGGGCAGTTTCTCGGCGAGTCTATTATCGTCACAATGCTGGCGCTTGGGATTGCTATTATTCTTACTAAATTTTCTCTTCCTTTTTTTAATTCGCTTTCAGAAAAAAATATTCAATTAACAATAGCCGACTCCAAATTATTATGGATTATCACAGCCATTACCTTTCTGCTCGGAATCATTACGGGAGTGTATCCTGCATTCTTCCTTTCTGCTTTTAAACCTATAGATGTACTGAAAGGAAGTACTATAAAAACAGGAAATCATTCTTTGTTCCTGAGAAAAGGCCTGGTTGTACTTCAATTTACCATTTCTATTGGATTGATAGCCGGCACTATTATTATTTATCGCCAATGGGATTACCTGCAAAAACAAAAACTTGGTATCAATTCCGCCCAAACTATTATAGTGCCTGCTCAAACGACCATATTGCGTGAAAAATACAGTTTATTAAAGGCAGAATTGCTGCAGAATAATGCTATCGCCGCAGTAACAAGCAGCTTCAAAAGTTTTACCAACCGTATTGCCAATTACAGTTCAGCAACCATTGGGGAAAAGCAACTGCAATCGATGCCGTGGACGACCGTTGATAATGATTTTTTCAAAACTTTTAATATTCCTATTGTATCAGGAACTGATTTTCTTGGCAAGCCAATCAAAGATTCTATACCGGAATTTATAATAAATGAATCAGCGGCACAACTATTTGGCATGGCTCACCCGGAAGGAAAAATTATTCAGACGCTGGGCACCAGGGGAGTCATTTCCGGTGTCTGCAAAGACTTTCATTATGAATCATTACACACTGCTATAAGCCCGATGGTATTTGGATTATCAACAGACAGAATGAATTATACAGCAATAAAAGTGCGGAGCAATAATATTAATAATACAATCAATTATATCCGTGATCAATTTAAGAAGATAGATCCGTCATTCCTTTTTGAATATTCATTTCTCGACGATGACATCAATGCGATGTACACGTCAGAAGCACGTTTTTTTCGCGTGTTCACTGTGTTTGCGTCGCTTGCAATTTTTATTGCATGTCTTGGCATACTTGGTCTTGCAGCATTTATGGCTTCGCAACGGACCAAAGAGATAGGAATTCGTAAAGTACTCGGCGCTTCAGTGCAAAATATATCCCTGCTGCTTACCATGGATTTTATCAAACTGGTATTAATTGCAAATTTTATTGCGTGGCCTGTTGCCTGGTATTTCATGCAGAAATGGCTCGATCATTTTCCATACAGGATCAGTATAAGTATCTGGATATTTTTGTCAGCGGCTATGATGGCATTAATTATCGCAAGTATTACAGTCGGCTTCCAGGCAATTAAGGCTGCAATTGCGAACCCGGTGAAATCATTACGTACAGAGTGAAGTTACTTGTGAGGAGTATGCTTCTCGGCAGGCACGTTCGAGAATGGAATAAAAATAGCCATGGTGAATGGTGTTATCCTGACCTGGTCAAGGATTTTTTGAATCAAACTAAGGAATAAGATAAACTAATAATATTTTTTGACCAGAATGGTTTTTAATTTAAAGACGTAATGCTGATTTTTTTTGTAAGTATTTTTGATTTAGATGGACAGAATTGAAAAAATAAGTGATCTTTTAAAAGCCTCACCTAATGACAGTTTTCTGCGTCATGCTTTAGCACTGGAATATATAAAAATTGGTAATGATGTTGCAGCCAGGGAATTATTTGAAGAAGTATTGACTCAAAATGCAGAATATGTCGGTTCTTATTACCATCTTGCTAAATTGCTGGAACGTAGTGGTGAAACTGATTTGGCCATGGAATGGTATAAAAAAGGGATGCAAGTGGCCAGGCGCGCCGGGGATAATCATACCTTTAATGAACTACAAAGCGCTTATGAAGATTTACTATATTAACCTATGATTTTGTACATTAGCATTATGCGGCAGTAGCTCAGTTGGCAGAGCATTAGCTTCCCAAGCTAAGGGTCGAGGGTTCGAACCCCTTTTGCCGCTCGCAGCCATCATTTGATGGCTTTTTTATTATCCCTTACCTCTATTATTATTTGAATGTAACCAACGCAAGTTCTCTCTTAACCCATTGATCGAAGAACCTGTAATGTATCGTTGCATTTTTATCTTTTAAAAAATCTTCAGGTGTTAAATAGTACAGCCCTTTTTGAGGAATGGTATCATAACGCATTATTTGTCCTGTTGCTTTGGTAATATAATAGGGCAATTGATAAGGAATTAATGGCGGAATAAAAACTGTATCCGATTTAATTTTTACAAAAGGCAATGTTGGGTTTGCAATGAGCTTTTCCCGATAACCAGTAAGATAAATTGGATTACCATGCGCAGCGCTAATTAACTGCGACGAAAGCTTAACATATATAAGACTGCCCGAGGTTCTTTTTTGAAAGGGAATACCCCAAATATTATAAGCTATTCTTGCCATGGCTAAAACAGCAAATACCCATAACAAAGTAGAATACTTTATTTTCCATTTAGATAGCTGAAGCATGAATACAGCCTGTTTAAAAACTAAAGCAGCCATTATTGCAAAAAATGGAAACGCAGGATACAGGTATCTGTTAGCCGTATCCCCCGCAATAAAATATGGAACAGTATTTATCAGTGCGTAAATAAGTGAAAATTGAAAAAGCCGGTTATTCTTTAATGATTTGCGGACATTTTTTCTTAGCAAAAAAAGCAACAGGCCGGATGCTGGTAAACTAATATAAAATAACTGCAAAGGCGATTGTAAAATATTCAGTGCAACAGCTTGCCATGTGGTTTCCAATGCAGATTGCTGCGTAGTTTCTTTTGCAAGTTGTATTATAAAGGCATAAACATTTTCTTTTTCGTTGTAGGCAAAAAAGTATGCGGTTAGAATACTCGTAAATAGAAGTATTCCCGTAAAATGTTGCCACGAAAAAATCTTTTTGAATTGCTTGTTATAGCCCAGCCAGATCATTAAGATCAATCCTTGTATAATCAGAGGCGGTAACCCCTTTGTCAGCACTCCAATTGCAGTGAATAAATATGAAGCTGTAAACAAGGATAACCATTTTTCTTTATTGCTATAATAAAGTATTACTCTTCCCTGGAGGAATATTATTAAAGTCAAAAACAGATCAATCTCACCAGTATCTACAGCACCATAAAAAAATATGTCCACGGAAGTAAGTAATAAAACAGCAGCAACAAAAGCAGTTTTTTTGTCAGCATGCTTTGACACCAGTCTAAATACAAGAAAAGACGTTAAAAGAAAAGAAAGAAGGGATGGCATTCTTACCCATGGCTCACTAAAGCTGCCTGAGATTTTAAAAAAGAAAGCCATTACCCAGTTAAAAAAAGGTGGTTTATTATAATAATTCCAGCCATGGATTTTTGGTACGATCCATTCTTTTCCCAATATCATCTCCATAGCTACTATGGCTCGCCGGGGTTCTTCCGCTCTTAATTCCATTGAAGCTAAACTGCCTGAGAAACCAATCAGGATCAATATCAACAGGAAAATTTCAAATCGATTTTTTTTAATTGTATTTATAATATTCATGCAACCGGAGGAAATAAATTATAGTTGTGTACTTTAATACTCAACGGATAAACAAGGGAACAAAGCTACGGTGCAATCCTACGCCCAACGAAAGTTTATTGATGTATACACAGCGTCTCAATAGAAGTTAATTATGGGTTTAAATAATTCGGTAGAAGTACTTCTCTAATTGGTCTTGTTATAGCCTTTTTAACAGCTTACTTAAAACTTTCTTAAAATGATTTTTTACTAATAAACCCGGCCTTTGTTTTTCCCTCTTAGTATTAAGAGTATCAATTATCGGGTATCGAGCTAATTTACTTTTAAATATTATAGTCTATGAAAAGGATGCCGTTACTGCTGACTTGCCTGTTAGGTTTCTCCGCAATGTTCACTGCCTGTACAAAAGACCCCTTAAATCATCTGAGTGCTGAAGAATCACGAATTTATATCACGAGTTTCGATTCTTCCGCGAATTTCTCCTCCTATAAAACTTATAGCATCGCTGATTCCGTTGCTGTAATTGATAATGGCCACGCAACAAAAGAGCGCACAGAATCTGATCAGGCCTATATTGACGCTGTGAATAAATATATGCAGGAGCGGGGATATATACTGGTAAATAAAAATTCAAACCCCGCTATCGCAATTAACATCAACCGTGTTTATCATACTTCAACGGGATTAATTGATTATACAGATTACTGGGATTATTATGGCGGCTATTGGGATCCGGGTTACTGGGGTTATCCGGGTGATGTTTACTATGTTCCCTACGTGTATGGTACATACCAGGTTACAGAAGGATTAATGTCAATCGACATGTTTGATCTTAAAAATGCTGCCGCACATGGCAATAAAATAAATCTTATCTGGAACGGGCTTGTGCGCGGGGAAGGTATTTTCGATTCTGCTACTGCCGACTCTTCAGTACAGGCATTATTTAATCAGTCACAATATTTAAGAGCTAACGAATAAATTATTTGTTATGAAAAAGACAATCGGCCTATTTTCCATCATAATTATATCGTCTGCCCTTCTACATGTAAATGCACAAAAGGGAGAGTGGAAGCTAAATCTTAATTATAATTATAGTTTGCCATTGGGTAGTTTTAAAAATGATATAATCAGTAATAACTCGCCGAGAGGATTTAGCGGAGATTTTATGTATGGCATTAATGATCGTTTTTCTGCAGGCTTGTATGGAGGCTACCAGGATTTTTATCAGAAATATTCACGCGATTTATATCAAACGGGCAACCATGAAGTTACTTCTGCGGTGTTAAGTAATTCAATACAAACAATGCCGATACTTGCAAAAGGAAAATTTATGCCACTTGGCGCAAGGCATGCTCCTGTTCAACCTTATTTATCAGTTGGTGCCGGCATAAGCATTATAAACTTTAGTCAATACCTTGGCGAGTTTGGAGGCACTTCTACCAATGCGGGTTTTACGGCACAAGGTGGTGCAGGAGTTATGATTCCATTTGGCAGGTATAGCCTTTCAGGCTTAAGTTTGGGTGCAGACTATAATTATATCGCTTTTAATAGATATGGTTACAACAACCTGGGCAATCTGGGACTTCATGCAGGCGTTTATTTCCCCTTGAGATGATATTTGTGCGGTGTTTAACATAGGTCCCGGCGAAACCGGGACTTTTTATTTCAGGTTATTTTATAATTTTTATAATACCCAACGATCGCACACTTCTTATACTTTGATTTATTTGATCAAATTAACAACAGCATTTCCATAACTTAGCGAGCTACAAAAAAAATTCATGAAAATCTTCAATATCGGTTTTTGTATCGTCTTCGTTTTATTTGCGGCAGTCCAATACAATGACCCCGATCCCTATATATGGATCCCAATATATTTATATGCGGCTGTATTATGCTGGCTTGCATTCAGAAATAAATTTTATCCACCGGCTTACCTGCTTGGTATTGCAGTATACGCTCTTTACGCAACATACAAGATTTTTGATCAGAATGGTTTAATAGACTGGATAACCAAGCACCATGCGGAAAATATTGCGGAGACAATGAAAGCGGAAAAGCCATGGATTGAAGAGGCCCGGGAATTTTTTGGACTTATAATATTAATTGTGGTACTGCTTATTGATTACGCATATGCAAAAGGGAGAACCAAACAAATAATTCGAATCAGAAAGCAATAAAGTTACAATGCGGTACATAAAAAATTGAATGGATTTTACATTCAAAAGTTTTCAAGGTAAATTACCCGGTTCTGTTATGATTGCTATGAAAGATATTCTGGAAACTTATCTTAAGAACCTGGAAGCCGGAGACGCAGAAGCAATTGTGAAACTGTTTTCCGAAGACGGTATTATTCATTCTCCTTTATATGGAGATATGCTGGCTAAAAATTTTTATAAAGACCTTTTCGCCGACACAATTCGATCTACAATTACCTTGGTAAATGTTTTTCAAAGCGCTACGAATGCTAATACAGCTGCTGTTCATTTTAAATATGAGTGGACCTTGAGAAATGGAACCAAAACAAATTTTGAAGCGGTTGATATTTTCAGTTTTGATAAGCTTGGGAAAATAAAAGCAATGACCATAATTTATGATACGGCTCAAACAAGAAGCGCGTTTGAAAAACTTGATTGATCTTTCTTTCGCTGAAGCACAAAGTCATCTTTCAAAATGCAATATTATGCCTGACAATTCTGTTTTTATTTTGAAGAGATGCTGCTGCATTTACGACTCTCTTAACTACTTCTGTTAAGGCCTTCACATATAAAACCAAACCATCGGTTAAAGCAATTGATAAACCTGAATGCGGAATAAGTTTTGAAATAATTTTTGCATCAAAGATTTCGAAGCACTTTGAAAACAAAAACAAATTTCACAACAACTAAAATCATTTAAAATGAAAAAGATAGCTGCACTCAGTCACGAAGACAAAGAAGCTTATTTGTTCACTGTAACATTATTAGTGGCAGATTTTATTTTTGTAAGCCTCCTTTTTTTGACCCACTAATATTGGATACATGTTCAGCAAATTATAATAACAATAAGGGATGACATTGTCAGCCCTTATTGCTTTATTGATTAACACTCCTGTCATGATCTCACTTGTAGGAATGCAGCCCCGTTACTTAGCATTAAATTGAACAGCACTTACGCCTACTTGTGATTTCTCTTTTGCGTCCTTCGGTTTTGCAATCACATAAAGCGTATGAAATTGATTATCCTGTACAGGCTGCAGCATCACATGCGCCATTCCCTGGTGTGTTGATTTATTTTTTGGTGCCAATAGACTTCCTTTACCAAGTGATTTGCCATCAGGTGAATCAAGCCTTATTTCAAAATCGTAACCATATACCGGGGGGTCCTGCCAGCCCGTTATAATGTTTGCTGATTTCACCTCTGTAAGATCAATACTATCGAGACTAAACCAGCCCTCTTCTTTTGGCATCAGCATATAATTAATATCATTGTATTTTCCACTGGTAAACCCTTTTGTTTTTTCCCTGCCTGTAAATAAAACAGTATTGCTGCTTAGTACAGCAATATTTCTGCCTGTTAATGCCTTAATATTGTTGCCACCCTTATCGGTATAACTTGCGGATAACACCAGTGAAGCATTTGGTTTTGTATTGTCGGGAGGTGTAATTGTTCCTGACGCAGGCAAAGATTTTTTTATTGCTCCCTGGTTTGCCAGTGAAAGAACCCATTGTATTATTTGTTGCACATCACCTTGCGCAAGTGTAGGATGAGCTGCCATTTGTACATCACCCCAAACGCCGCCACCACCTTTTATTATTTTTTCGGCGAGGTAAGTTGGAGCATTTGGGTCTTTTGCATATTTCTGCGCAACCTGCATAAATGATGGGCCAATAGATTTTTCATTTTCTTTATGGCAACTCTTACAATCAAGTGAAAGCATAACGTTTTTGCCACTTATCGCCGCGGCGCCCTGTTGATGGCCCACAGGAGAAGCAGATTTATTAAAGCCTGCAACATAATCTGCAGAGACAAAAAGGTTAGCCGGGTCCATTTTGGAAGTATCACCGTTATCTTTTACCGTGACTGAATACTTAATTGGCTTTCCGGGTAAGTAAAATGACTTATTTGCACCGCTGATTTGAATATTTACTTCAGGTGTTTCATTACCAGCGTAAATTTCAACAGGATCACTTTGGGTAGAATCACCATGAGCGTCTTTTGCTACCACAGAAATTTTGTAATCGCCTGCGGTTGTATAATCAAAATCAAATTCAGGCGCGGAGGTTTCTTTTTTTGTACCGTTCCCAGGATCCCAGAGGTAAGTGATTTTATCATTTTCCGGATCTTTTGCGTCAACAGTTACTTTTCCTTTGAAGGGTAAGGAACCGGTTGTTTTATCAACTGTTATTGCAGCTATCTTTGGCGGCCTGTTACCTGCTGTATAATCAATTCTCGATAAACCCGCATCAGGATTTTTTGCAAACCATCCTGTTCCATATTCCAATAAGTATAATCTTCCATCGGGGCCTGCTTCCATATCAATACAATTGCTCAGTTTGATATGCTCCATAAAAGGTTCCATCTTATCAAAATCGCCATTAGGTAACATGGTCACTGCTTTTATCCATCCACGTATCCAGTCATAAATAAATAATTTGTCATTATAATAATCGGGCAAACGTGTGTCTTTTGGAAACATGTCCGTATAATAAACGGGCCCTGCCATTGCATTGCGGCCACCGGTGCCTACTTCGGGAAAATCGGGGGATGCATCATAAGGGTACCATATAAATGCGGGCTGTGCAGGCGGAAGATCCTTTATTCCCGTATTGTTTCTTGAATCATTAACCGGGTGGTTCGGGTCAAATGCGGGTCCATGTACACCCGTAGCATAATTAAATTCATGATACGCATAATTATTTCCCACAAAAAGCGGCCAGCCAAAGAAGCCGGCTTTGCGCGCCTGGTTTACCTCATCATATCCGCGGGGACCTCTTGTATCTAAACTGTCTGTACCTGCATCGGGACCCACTTCACCCCAATATAAAAAACTGGTTTTCTGGTCAACAGAAATACGGTAGGGATTACGATCTCCCATTACATAAATTTCAGGTCTTGTATTGGGTGTGCCTTTAGGAAAAAGATTACCATCAGGTATTTCATAAGTACCATCATCTTTTACACGAATACGAATGATCTTTCCGCGAAGGTCATTTGTATTCCCGGCAGACCTTCTCGCATCATATTGCTGGTGGCCCGGGATATCATTTAATGGTGCAAAACCACTGCTCACATATTTTACACCCGTTTCATCAAATGGTGTAGAATTATCACCCGTTGAGAGGTACAATAAACCATCCCCTCCGAATGCTATGGAACCACCTGTATGGCAGCATATTTCACGCTGTGCATGAACCTCAAGAATTGGTTTTTCTGTTGAAAGATCAATAGTGTCATTCTTAAATGTAAATCTTGATAAGCGATTCACAGAACTGTCCAGGGGACTATAATACATATATACCCAGTTATTCCTGGTGTAGTTTGGATCTTTGCAAAGACCCATTAATCCTTCTTCGGCATTTACTCCGGGCGTATGCAACGTATGCCAATACACATTCAGGTGACCAACCTGTTTCAGTTTCCTGGTATCATGTTTATATAACAAAATTTCGCCGCGGCGCTGCACAATAAGTATATCGAGGTTTGGCAAAATGGTCATTTCAGTTGGTTCAAAAAATTCTCCCTGGATAAGTGAAACTTTTGTAAAGCGGTCTTCATCGGGTGGTAATTGTGTTTTAACTTTTGAGTAATCCAGCTCATTATTATCGCCAATTGCATATTGAATACCGCCCAATAAATGTTTCAAATAATTTTCTTCATTGTAAGAAGCTTCAGTGTGACCCATCTCTGTGTAAAATGCGCGGCCACCATCATAATCATGGTACCATGCCATAGGATGATCTGCGCCATTAGTTCCGCCATTGTAAGATTTCTCATCAATTGTGATGAGCACATGTAAATCCGGGTTCAGTTTTTTGAAATTATATAATTCATCAGTTCTTTGCCAGATAGTGTCCGCAAAAAATTTTGTTGAAAGATGATTTCTGTCTTTAATAATAAATCTTGCCTGTTGTGGTACGGGATGGCCATTAAAATATCCGCCTACTAATCTGCCATACCATCCCCAATCGTACTCAGTATCTGTAGCGGCATGTACGCCAACAAAGCCGCCGCCTGCCTGGATATATCTTTCAAAAGCCGCTTCCTGCCTGTAGTCAAGCACATTACCCGTAGTGTTCAAAAAAATAATTGCTGAATAATTTTTCAGTGTAGTGTCGTTAAACATTTCCGGGTTCGTGGTTGTATCAACGTCGAAACCGTTTTCCAGTCCAAGTTTTTGAATGGCCGCAATACCGTTAGGAATTGACTCATGATGAAACCCTTTTGTGAGGCTAAAAACAAGTACACGCGGTTTTTCATCTCTTTTTTTACTGCATGAAAAATAAAAGCAAGCTGCTGCTGCTACCAGCAATAAGGATATTTTTCTCATATGGTTTTCAAATGTTTTTAATAAGTGCTGATAAATTTAAGTGTAAAGCAGGAGATAGGACGAATTTGTTAAAAAGATTTTATAAATGGTAAGAATGACAATTAATTTTTTTATGGGACAAGCCGCAGTGCTTTTGGCATCGGTAGTTGTGTCACTCACTTCAGCGTTTCGATTTTTTTTCATCAGTTCATGAGTTTTAAGTCACCTGCAGCAAAAAGCTGCGTTTATCGACCGCTTCACATCACAAGATTGTGAGGTATGAAAAGACGATTGCAAAATAGTTCAACTCAAAAAAATTAATTGAAATAAAATCAAATTCAAAAGAGAACTTTAATTCAACTGCGGATCAATCGGGTAATTAATAATTTGCGGGTAATCGCCTCCCAATTGTTTTATAGCTTCCTTCCAGATGAGATCTGTATTGCGGTGAAAAACAAGTTTACGGTTGCCTGATGTTATTAGCCAGCTCTTTTCTTTCATCTCTTCTTCGAGCTGGCCTTCACTCCAGCCACTGTAGCCTACAAAAAAACGTATCTGGTGTTGCTTAATTGATTTGTTTTTAATAAGTACCGCTACTTCTTCAAAATTTCCTCCCCAAAAAATTCCATCTACAATTTCAACACCGCCGGTTATTAATTGAGGACACTGATGAAGGAAATGTACAGCATTCATTTGTACGGGCCCCCCATAATATACAGGATACATACAACCTTCCAAATCTGCAATAAGGTCTCCGATCGCTATTTTATGTTTACGGTTAAGAACAAAACCAATACTGCCTTCATGTTGGTGCTCACATACAAAAACGGTGGTACGCAGAAAGTTAGGATCTTTTAAAAACGGATCAGCGATGAGTATTATGCCGGGTACCAATTCATCCATACTCCAAATTAGTATTTTTATCTTAATCAAAAGAAATAAACTGATATTTATACAAGTTAAAAACCTGATAAACCTTTTGTATAAACTTTGTCAGCATACCAACTGATATAATTTTGTAAACGATGAAAAAAATTTTCCCTGTTATTGCAGTGCTTATAGCACTATCATTTATCGGGCTCATTATAATACAGGTACAGTGGTTCTCAAACCTGCTGCTGGTACAGGGCGAACGCTTTCTGTACAAGATAGACAAGGCTGCGTTATCTGTTACAACTGAGCTGGGAAAATTAACATCTTCAGGCCGGGTAATGCGGCTGCAGGGACACAATAGTTTTAATCTGGCGCCTGATAATTTTTCTTTTAGCGTTCCAAAAATGCCTACTATCGGTAACCAATTTACTGACAGGGAAATTTATGAGAAGCTTAGAAAGTCTTTTGACGAGGAGGATCTTAAGAATTTTGATTTTGAATTTGCTATCACTGCTAATGCGGAAGACTACAGCGCAATAGAATTACAGTCTGCAAATTTTTTAAACGAGGCCCTTGATACGTTCAAGTGTTGTGGACCCAATAGCCATGACAGGAGAGAGGTTATTCCCATAATGCCGGAAAGCGGTTCCGATCTTGAGGGTCTTATGGCGTATGAGCACCTGATATTAATTATTCCTGATTTTAAAACGCAGGTATGGAAATCTATTACATGGATAATTGTTAGCGCAGCTATTTTTAATCTTATTATTATGGCCGCATTTTATCTTGCATTAAGAACTATTATCATCCAGCGAAAACTTAGCGCAATTAAAAGTGATTTTATTAATAACATGACGCATGAACTTAAAACACCACTTGCTACGATATCTCTTGCAGTTGACGCATTGAAAAATGAAAAGGTTTTTACTGACAGGGATAAAATGAAATATTTCAGCGGTATTATAAAAGATGAAAACAGGCGAATGAACAAGCATGTGGAAACAATTTTGCAGGCTGGTTTAATGGACAGGCAGGATATAAGGATGAACCTGGAGCCCGTTCATATACATACAATGCTCTCAAAAATTCTTGACAATTTTAACCTGCAATTGCAGGAAAAAAAAGGAACAGTAGATCTTTTGCTTAATGCAAAATGCGATGTAATCAATGCTGATGAAACACATATTTCAAATTTGATCTCTAATCTTATCGATAATGCTATAAAATATGCCAAGGATAAAGAGCCGCTGCAACTAAAAATTACAACACATTCAACCCATAGATCTCTTGTCATGCAGTTTGCCGATAATGGTATTGGCATGAACAAGGAGACCGTGAAACGTATCTTCGAAAAATTTTATCGTGCGCATACAGGTAATATTCACAACGTAAAAGGGTTTGGTTTGGGTATGAGTTATGTAAAAACGATAGTTGATGCGCATAAAGGAAAAATAAAAGTTGACAGTACTTTAGGAAAGGGTAGCTGCTTCACAATTGAGATGCCGTTGGCAAACAACGGAGAGTTGGTTTAAAAAAAATTTCGAGGTGCTAAATCATTAGATCTAACTTCCTGTTTCGTATTCATACTTCGGGCTTATAATTATCTTTCCATATTAAATTTCCATCACCGTAACTTAAAAAGCGAAAATTATTTGCGAGAGCATAATCATATATTTTTTTCCAGTCATCATGTGCTAATGCCGCTACAAGTAATAGCAGTGTAGATTGTGGCTGGTGAAAATTAGTAATAAGTGCGTCGGCGATTTTCAAATCATAGCCCGGGGCAATAATCGTTTGTGTTTTTGTCATCAGGATCTCCGTTTGGTTTTTACTCATCCATTCCAGCAATGACTGTAAAGATCGGTTTGCAGTAATGTTGGGCTTTAATTCATAAGCCTCCCATTGATGCAACTGTAAATCGTTTAGCGCGATGTTTTGATGAATAATTGTTTTAACTCCAAGCCAGTATAAGCTTTCAATTGTCCTTAGCGTAGTAGTACCAACAGCAATAATATTTTTGTGTAAATGGTTTAATAAGTTTTCGATAAAATTTTTTGTCACTTCAATATATTCTGCGTGCATTTCATGTTTTATTATTGTGTCATCCTTCACAGGTTTAAATGTACCTGCACCGACATGCAGTGTAACAAAATCATGATGAATATTTTTTTCTTCCAGTTTCCTGAAAAGCCTTTCAGTGAAATGTAATCCTGCTGTTGGCGCTGCTACTGACCCATCATACCTTGCATAAATGGTTTGATATCTTTCTTTATCGGTTTCATCTGATGTACGGTTAATATAAGGTGGTAAGGGAACTGCACCAGCAATATGTAATAGTTCTGCAAAGCTTATTGAATCATCATTCCAGTTTAATTCAACTAAAAAATAATCGTTCTCCTTTTTTAGCTTTTTTGCGATAAGCCTTATCTCTTCAGAACCCGTCTTAACTATTTTGATCATTGGTTCCTCTTTCCATTTTTTTGCACCACCCACTAAACATTTCCAAACAACTTTACCTTTTTGCGCCATAGCTTTTGTTATGTCAGGGTATTCATCCGCCGGTTCTAAACAAAAAAGTTCAATTGTACTTCCTGTATGTTTTTGGAACAATAATCTCGCTTCTATTACTTTAGTATTGTTAAAAATCATCAATGATGAGGGAGGAATGTACTTATCAAGATGATAATAAACATCTTCCTTTATGGTACCATGTTTATAAATAAGTAATTTGCTCTCGTCTCTTTGTGGCAAAGGATATTTTGCAATTTTTTCTTCAGGTAAATCGTAAAAAAAATCTTTTATAAATAAATCTTTTGGATGCATAGGTGTTATTTGAAAGTAAAAAGCGGATAAAGTATTGCAGTATATAAAGTGTGCCCAATGATATCAAAATTCTTTGTATCACCATGATATTAATACACTAATCATCAGAATCATTTAAATCAACATAATCATTTATTTTTTCTTTTTACAATCTTTAGCCCGCTCCATATATCATTAACAGCGCAAACTTTTACATCAACCCATCCGGTTGGCAAGACTATCTCTCTTATTGTATCTTCTGTGACATCGGTCGAAATACCCGAAGATTTTTTATACCAGGATATCCAAATAATCAAACCATCTTTTGCCTGTTGAATGATTCTTGCAAATTCTTTTTTGAGATCAGCTTTTGTTGCAACAAACAAGTGTACAAGATCAGCTTCATAAATTTTATCAACCAATTGTTTTTCTATATTAACTTCTAAAAATTCCATATAATCCACGGGAGCTTTTACCAGCTTTACCCTATGCTCCTCTTTAATACCCAGTTTTTTCAATAAAGGCGTACCTGAATACCCGGTCATAAATCAATTATTACTGTTCACAGTTTATCCACCATAATTCACATTCTGATCACAGAAAAGGTAAAGTTTATAATCGCTCAAACTCTTTCCTGCATTGTATTTTGCAAATTTTTTCCCTGTGGATAAAATTCAAAGTAAAATTTTTGTCTCAATTGTGGGAAAAAGTGTTATTTTGTGTAATTAAATGGTAAATATTCCTAAATGATTGGTTTTCTTGGTGAATATGAGGCTACAGTGGATGCCAAGGGGCGTTTTCTCTTGCCGGGTGGGCTCAAAAAACAGCTCTCCGAAGGAGAGACCCGCTTTGTTATAAGCAGGGGCTTTGAAAAATGCCTCAACTTATACCCGATGAAAACCTGGGAAGAGATAATGGAGCGCATTGGTAAACTGAATGATTTTGACCCTAAAGTACGCCAATTTAAATTGTTGTTTTTAGGGGGTGCAACAGAAGTAGAATTAGATAGTGCAGGAAGAATGCTCCTTCCCCCCTCCTTGAAAGAGCATGCTGGTTTAAGCAAGGACATCGTACTTGCTTCGAACGTTGATAAAATTAATATATGGGATGCCGGTAAGTATAAACAGTTCTTTGAAGAATTTTCATCGGAAGCTTTTAGCAGCCTTGCAAAAGAAGTAATGACAGCAAACGTGGAATAAGAATTGGATTTAGAGATTAGAGTGAAGGATTGATGAACCTGGAATTGGCAGAATGGAATTTGTTAGTTGAGTCAATTTAATTTAATGTGATGAAAGAGAAAAATCGGAAATATGAACCCGATAGTTCACAGGGGATAAATTTTAATTCCGAAAGCAGTTATCACACTGCCGTTCTTTATCATGAAAGCCTTGCTGAATTACAAATAAAACCAGGCGGTGTGTATGTTGATTGCACATTTGGCGGTGGCGGGCATAGTAAGGGTATTCTTGAAAAACTAAATGAAGAGGGACGATTGGTCGCATTTGATCAGGATGCAGACGCAAAGCGAAATTTACCTAAGGATGATCGTGTAATTTTTGTTCCGTATAATTTTCGCCACCTGCAACGATTCCTGCGATTACATAAGTATGCGAAAGTAGATGGAGTACTGGCTGATCTCGGTGTAAGCAGTCACCAGTTTAATGAAGGTGAAAGAGGTTTTTCTACCCGTTTTAATGGCCCTTTGGATATGCGTATGGATCAAAGACAGCAGCAAACGGCAGCGGATATTTTACTTTCTTACAGTGAACCACAACTTCACAAAATCTTCGGGCAGTATGGGGAAGTAACAAATTCAAAAACGCTGGCAAAGCATATTGTGCAGTATCGGAAACAGGCGTCCTTAAAAACGATAAGCGAATTCAAATCATTACTTCAGCCGGTTATCAAAGGCAATCCCAACAAATATTTGGCCCAGGTTTTCCAGGCGCTGCGTATAGAAGTAAACGATGAAACGGGAGCTTTAAAAGAAATGCTGCAACAATTACCGCATGTTTTAAAAAGCGGCGCCAGGGTTGTTGTCATTACATTTCATTCAATTGAAGACAGGTTGGTAAAAATTTTTTTTAAGCAAGGCAGTTTTGAGGATGTGGCTGATCACCCTTTTGAACCCCGAAAACAAAGCGAGTTAAAAGTTATCACAAAAAAGCCAATTCTCCCTTCCGATGAAGAACTCAGGAAAAATTCAAGAGCACGACGCGCAAAAATGAGGGTAGCAGAAAAACTATAATTCTAAAATGTTAAGTAATGAGCAAGAGGAAATTTTTTATGTTCCCGGCCGTTGAATAACGATAGAGCTTCTGTTGCCTGCCCGCAAGGCGGGCATACTTCCGGAAAGAGTGAGCAAAAAGAGTTACTACAGACTGAAAGCACGTAATAAATTTTTTCTTTCGAATTATTCCAAAAATAAAAGCCGGCATCAAAAAAATATGAACGAGTTGAACAGGCAAGAAATTAAAAATAAAAATCATTTTACAAAATGGATACGGTATGAATGGATTCTGAAGAACCTGTTATTCTTTTTGTTCGTTGCATTACTGGCAGTTTTTTATATCGCCAACGGGCACATGGCAGATAACACTATCAGAGACATAACTGTAACAGCCAATGAAGTAAAAGAATTAAAATATGAATACAAAAGTTTGAAGAGCGAAGAAATGTTTAAAAGCCGTGAAACGCAGATAGTACAAGCCGCAGCTCCGTTAGGTTTAAAGATTTCAAATGTTCCGCCAACGAGGCTGGTAATAAAGGAAGAAGCCAATGACCAATGAAAACTTTAAAATCAGATATCAAACCTTTCAGGTATGTTGCTAACCTGGAACACCACAAAAAATGGAAGTAAAACGAGACATATCATGGAGAGCCTACCTGGCATTCATATCCGTTGTGCTAACGTGTGCAGCCATTTTCTCAAAAGCATTTTATATACAACAGGTGCAGGGCAATTATTGGCGAAGTATGAGTGACAGCCTTCATCTGAAAATCCAGGAAGTTGATGCAGATCGGGGCACCATTTATAGTGCGGACGAAGAAATGTTAAGTACCAGCATCCCGCAATTTGATATCTATATTGATTTTGAAGCCGACGGTTTACGGGAAAATAATGGTGAACGCTTTCATAAAAATATTGACTCATTAAGTTATTGCCTGGCAGATCTTTTTAAAGACAGGTCAACTGCAGAGTATAAAAAGATTTTGAACAATGGCTACAAAAGTCATGACCGGTATTATTTGCTGAAGAGAAAAGTAGGTTTCGAAGAATATAAACAACTGCGCCGTTTTCCGCTGGTAAGACTTGGTAAAAATACGAGCGGCTTTATTGCAGAAGTTAGAAGTGTACGGTTAAATCCTTATCAGTTACTGGCTTACCGGACGATTGGTCTTGACAGGCAGAATGCGCAAAAAGTCGGTCTTGAACAAACCTATGATACTCTTTTAAAAGGCACAACAGGCCAGCGTTTGGTAAGATATATAGCCGGTGGAGTTGCTGTCCCGGTTGAAGACGATTACCAGGTGGAGCCTGAAAATGGAAAAGATATTGTAACAACAATCGATACACGCATACAGGAAATAACCGAAAACGCATTGATGAAAATGATGAAAAGCAATGAAGCCGAGCATGGGTGTGCCCTCGTGATGGAAGTGAAAACAGGCGCCATAAAAGCAATTGCTAATTTGGGCAGAAGGCCCGATGGCACATATTGGGAGGATTTTAATTATGCAATGACGCCAACCGAGCCGGGTTCCACATTCAAACTTGCGACCTTATTATCAGTATTGGAAGATAAAAAATTCGCATTAAACAGCACTGTTGATCTTGATAATGGTACATGGCAGGTAAACGGAAGAACTGTTTATGATGCAGAACAACACGGAGTATATGTAACAAATGTAAAACGTGCTTTTGAATTGAGTTCTAATGTTGGTATGGCAAAGCTCGCTTACAGCAGTTATGCAAATAATCCTGTACGGTTTATCAATCATTTAAAAAACCTTGGACTTGATTCATCAACAGGTATTGATCTTTACGGAGAGAGAAAACCTGTGATGTATAAACCGGGCAGCAGGTATTGGAGCGCTACTACATTGCCCTGGATGGCATTTGGATACAATATTGCTGTAACTCCTTTGCACACTGCAATGTTATATAATGCTGTTGCTAACAATGGAAAAATGATGAAGCCTTATTTATTGCAGTCGGTCCAGCAGGATGGTATAATAATTAAGCAAACACAACCTGTGGCATTCAAAGAAAAAATTTGCAGTGATGAAACTTTAAAGCAATTAAAAGAATGTTTGATCGGTGTGTGTAAAGATTCCGGGGCTACTGCATATAAAGTGTTCAAAGGCTCATCTTACCAGGTGGCAGGTAAAACGGGCACAGCTCTTGTGGCCAATGGATCGAGGGGATATGGAGATCATATCTATCAATCATCTTTTGCCGGTTTTTTTCCTGCCGATGATCCACAATATACATGTGTTGTACTGATAAAAAATAAGCCACATGCCCCAATATTTTATGGAGCACTTGTTGCAGGCCCGGTTTTTAAAGAAATAGCAGACCGCTTGTATACAATGTTTGTAAAAACGAATATTCAATATACTGCAGCAGAAAAAAATGATAGCATCAATTATGTGTACGCAGGAACAAAACAGGATATAAAAAATATTATGAACACAATAGGAGTTGCGTATAAAGACTCTTCAGGAAAGAATACACAATGGGCCGAAGTGAGCAAACGTGGAGATAAACCTGTTATTACAACTTCACGTATAGACAACAAAGCAATGCCGCGGTTAACAGGAATGAATCTGAAAGATGCAGTTTACGTGTGTGAGAATATGGGCTTAAAAGTAAACATAAAAGGTAAGGGAAAAGTAGTGGCGCAATCGCTTGCACAAGGTGAACCTGTTGCTGCGGGACAATTAATAAGCATACAATTAAATTAATAAATACTCTCCCTGCAGGGAAAGATGGAGGGGCTTGAAAAAATTACAGGACATATTATATAAAGTGCATCTGCAATCAGTAAATGGCAGAACTGATGTTGAAATAAAAGATGTGCAAATTGATTCAAGAAAAATTTCTGCGGGCTCTTTGTTTATTGCAGTTAAAGGAGAGAAAACGGATGGTCATCAATTTATTGATAAGGCGATTGAATCCGGAGCCTCAGCGGTGGTTACTGAAACGATGCCCTCTTCTCTAAAGGAAAATGTTACTTATATACAGGTGAGTAATAGCCGCGAAGCAACAGGTTATATAGCGCATAATTTTTATGATGAACCATCATTAAAATTAAAACTGGTTGGTGTTACGGGCACAAACGGCAAAACAACAATTGCTACCGTATTGTTTAATCTCTTTAAAGGATTGGGATATCAATGCGGCTTAATCAGTACAGTACAAAACCAGGTGGGTGAAACTGTAATTCCAGCAACGCATACAACACCGGATGCTGTTAGCTTAAATGTATTATTAAAAAAAATGGCAGATGCCGGTTGCGCCTATGTGTTTATGGAATGCAGCAGTCATGCAATTGACCAGCATCGTATAACCGGGTTATTTTTTAGCGCAGCTATATTCACCAACATAACACATGAACATCTCGACTATCATAAAACATTTGATGAATATATAAAAGTAAAGAAAAGATTCTTTGATGGTTTAAGCAGTGATGCATTTGCCATCTCCAATCTTGATGACAAAAGAGGGACAGTCATGCTGCAAAATTCCGCAGCAAAAAAATTTTATTACAGTCTGAAGCAGCCGGCAGAGTTTAAAGGGAAAATTTTAGAAAATGCATTCACAGGTTTGGTGATGACCATTAATGACAAGGAAGTTCATTTCAGGCTGATTGGGGAATTCAATGCGTATAACCTGCTTGCAATATATGGCACAGCTGTTTGTCTGGGTGAAAGTAGTGATGAAGTATTACGCATCCTGAGTATGCTGAACGGTGCTGAGGGAAGATTTGATTATATCATAAGCAATCAGAGTATAATTGGAATTGTTGACTATGCCCATACACCTGATGCTTTGGAAAATGTATTGGTTACTATAAAAAAACTAAAAAAAGGGTATGAACATGTGATTACGGTTGTTGGCTGTGGCGGCGAAAGGGATAAATCGAAACGGCCTGTGATGGCTCAAATTGCGTGTGATTATAGTGACAGGGCAATTTTCACCAGTGATAATCCGCGCAATGAAGATCCTCACGCAATACTGAAAGATATGGAAGCAGGTTTAAACAGCGCAGCAAAAAGAAAATTTATTTCCATAGCAGACAGGAGGGAAGCTATAAAAACAGCGGTGAGTTTTGCAAACCGTGAAGACATCATTCTTCTTGCAGGTAAAGGACATGAGAAATATCAAATAATTAACGGTGAACAACAGGATTTTGATGATAAGGAAGTACTGAAAGAAATGTTTGAATTGTTGGGAAAATAAGAGCCCCACCCGGCCTCCCCTTAAGGGGAGGAGCAGGAGTAAACATTCGTAGAATATAAAAATAATAGGGGAAAAGAATTTAAAAACAAATGAGTAAATAAAATAAAACGTTGTAATCTCTCTCCCTTTGGGAGAGTACGGAGGGTTCGATGCTATACTACTTATTTACATGGCTTAGCGAAAAATTTGACTTGAGTGGTGCCGGTCTTTTTCAATACATCACCTTCAGGGCAGCTATGGCTATCGTATTGTCGCTCTTTATTGCAACAGTGTATGGCAAGCGGCTTATTAATTTCTTAAGACACAATCAAATTGGTGAAACAGTTCGTGACCTGGGCCTGGCCGGCGAACAGCAGAAGAAAGGAACGCCAACAATGGGCGGTATTATTATCCTGCTGGCAATTCTGATTCCGACATTACTCTTTGCCGATTTGAATAAAGTATATGTGCGCTTAATGTTATTATGCACGGTATGGCTTGGTGTGATTGGCTTTCTTGATGACTATCTGAAATTAAAAGCAAGGAAGCAGGCACAGCAAAGAGGCGAAAAATATGAGAAGAAAGATAGTCATGGTTTAGCCGGCCTGTCAAAAATTATCGGGCAAATCGGACTCGGGATCATCATTGGTGCCACATTATATTTTAGTAACAATGTTACCGTTGAAAGAGAACTAATCGGGCCGGAAACAGTAGAGCCGCAATTACAAAGAGGTGAAAGAATTGCACAGGATACAAATGTAATTGTGAGGACCATCGACAGTGCGCCACGTCGTTTTGTAAAAGTAAAAACGCCTATTACCACAATACCTTTTGTAAAGAGCCATGAATTTAATTATAGCAGGCTGATTGACTGGATAGGCCCCGGATCGGAAAAATATACCTGGATCATTTACATCATTATTGTAACATTTATTGTAACAGCTGTATCGAACGGCGCAAACATAACCGATGGTCTCGATGGCCTTGCCGCAGGTGTAAGCGCCATTATAGGTGCAGGATTGGGTGTATTTGTATATGTGAGCGGTAACTATGTTTTTGCAGATTATCTCAACATCATGTACATACCTAACCTTGCAGAACTATCGGTTTTTATTGGAGCATTTGTGGGAGGATGTATTGGCTTCCTTTGGTACAATGCTTACCCGGCACAGGTTTTTATGGGCGACACCGGCAGTCTTGCACTGGGAGGTATCATCGCGTCACTTGCAATTATTGTGAGAAAAGAGTTACTTATTCCAATTTTTTGCGGAGTGTTCTTCGTGGAGAACTTAAGCGTGATCATACAGGTTAGTTATTTCAAATACACAAAAAAGAAATATGGTGAAGGCCGAAGAATTTTTTTGATGAGCCCGCTGCATCATCATTATCAAAAGAAGGGGTTTCACGAAAGCAAAATAGCAGTGCGATTCTGGATAATTAATATAATCCTGGTAATTACGTCAATACTTACATTGAAGGTAAGATAGAGTGAACCATAACCAGGGCATAATTTGAAGATGCACAATGAACAGGAAGATAAACGGAGTGCGACGCAAGCGGTGATGAACAAAGGGCTAAGGCTGGTTCCAAAAAACAATAGCGGGCACAAACTATCAAATGATTGAAAATAGTGAACAGGATAAAAACGTGAACGAGCAAAAAACCTTCCCTGTTGGGAGGAAGCAGCTTTGTATACTTGGCGCAGGTGAAAGTGGTATAGGTGCGGCATTACTGGCGAAACAAAGAGATCATGATGTTTTTGTAAGCGACGCAGGGACAATAAAAGAAAATTATAAACAGGAGCTCATTGACAATAAAATTGATTTTGAAGAGGGTCATCATACAGAGGAAAAAATTCTGAACGCAGATGAAGTGGTAAAAAGTCCCGGAATTCCTGAAAAGAATGAGATGCTAAAAAAGATTCGTGCAAAAGGAATTCCTGTGATCAGTGAAATAGAACTTGCTTACCGCTTTAAAGGAAATAGCAAAGTTGTTGGTATTACGGGAAGCAATGGAAAGAGTACATGCACTTCGCTTATTTATCACATCTGCCAAACAGCAGGACTTGACAGTGCTTTGGTTGGTAATATCGGTTACTCATTTGCAAAGCAGGTAGCAGAAGATCCAAAACCGCTGTATGTGGCCGAAATAAGTTCTTTCCAGTTAGATGATATAAAAGATTTCAGACCTGATATTGCTGTGTTACTCAACATTACAGAAGATCATTTGGACAGGTATGACTATAAGTTTGAAAATTATATTAACAGCAAATTCAGAATTATTGAGAACCAGCAGCCGGATGATCATTTTATTTATTGTGAAGACGATGAAGTAATAACGCGCCATTTAAAAAAAACTATTATCAGAACTAACCCATTACCATTTTCTATGAACCATGAATTAAACAAAGGAGCCTGGATTATTGGAGATGAAATGATGTTAAAAGTAGGGGATGAAAAAATGACTATGAGCATTTATGATTTTGCTCTGCAGGGAAAACATAACCAGTATAACACCATGGCAGCATGTATTGCGGCGGCAATATTAAATATACGCAAAGAAAAAATCCGTGATGCTGTAGCAACATTTCACAGTCTCGAACACAGGATGGAATATGTAGCAACAGTGCGTGGTGTAGACTTTATTAACGACAGCAAGGCTACCAATATAAACAGTACATGGTACGCTTTGGAAAGCATGAAGAAACCTGCTGTGCTTATACTTGGTGGCGTAGATAAGGGCAATGATTATTCGCTGATAGAAGGCCTGGTGAAAGAAAAAGTTAAAGCAATTGTTTGTCTCGGCATTGATAACAATAAAATTCACAAAGCCTTTGAAAATATTGTACCGGTTGTGGATACACAAAGTGCATATTTAGCAGTGTACAGGGCCTTTGATTTTGCAGAACAGGGTGATGTTGTATTGCTAAGTCCCGCCTGCGCAAGTTTTGATTTGTTTAAAAATTACGAGGACCGTGGCAGGCAATTTAAAGAAGCTGTAAAAGAATTGTAAGACCTTTCTCCAAAGGGATGCTCCAAAGGTCAAATGACGCTTTCGGAGAGTCCTTTGGATCTTCGGCATAACTCTCCGCCATAGACGGAGAGGGATATATCAGAGAATGCGAAGAATAAAAATAATGAACAATGCAAAAAATATAAGTGATGTTAAAAGTCCCCTCACAGGAGTTGGGGAGGCTGTCCTGAGAGGTTCCCGGGGTGACAAATATATCTGGAGCTTAGTTGTACTGCTGGCACTTACTTCATTACTTGTTGTCTATAGTGCAACAGGTTCACTTGCTTATAAAATGTATAAGGGAAATACAGAAGTGTATTTATTCAGGCAGCTCTCATTTATTGTACTTGGTTTTTTGCTCATCTATTTTTTACACCGCATTAATTACACGTTATATTCAAGAGCATCATTGATACTTTATTTGATATCGGTGCCCTTACTGGTTTATACACTCTTCTTTGGTACAGAAATTAATGAAGGCAGCCGCTGGATAAAGCTTCCTGTTATCAACATAACTTTTCAAACCAGTGATTTTGCAAGGCTTGCCCTGTTCATGTATTTATCAAGACAGCTGAGCAGGAAACAACTTGACATAAAAGATTTTAAGAAAGGATTTTTACCGCTTATTATTCCTGTTGCCGTAACCTGCCTCTTAATTATGCCTGCTAATTTATCCAATGCATTGCTGACCGGGGCCACAGCCTTACTCTTATTATTTATCGGCCGGGTAAATATGAAGCATATTTTACTGGTATTGTGCATAGCATTGATACCGGTTGCAATAATAGTGAGCATTGCTGTTACAACATATAGTGATAAAACAAAAAGCTCTGTAACGCAAAACCTGCAATCTGTCGGGCGTTTTGGAACATGGGTAAAACGTGTCCAGGATTTTATTTACACAGAAGATGCCACGGTGCCCTACCAGGTGCAGCAGGCAAATATTGCTATTGCTAATGGCAGCATTCTCTTTGGTCTCGGGCCGGGTAACAGCAGGCAAAGAAATTTTTTGCCGCAGGCTTATAACGATTTCATTTATGCAATCATTATTGAAGAGTATGGCTTGCTGGGCGCTGCATTTATCATTTTTATTTACCTCGTATTCCTGTTCCGGTGTATAAGAATATTCAGGCGTTGTCCTTATGCATTTGGAGCTTTTCTTGCGCTGGGACTCAGTTTTACATTAGTGATACAGGCTGTTGCAAATATGGCGGTAAACGTAAATCTTGTGCCCGTAACTGGTGTAACCCTGCCTTTAATAAGCATGGGCGGAAGCTCATTTTTGTTTACATGTGCATCAGTGGGTATTGTGCTAAGTGTAGCAAGAAATTTAGAGCAAATGGAAGGAAAGGCTGTGCCCCCATCCCCTGAAGTGGAGCATGAAGAAACAACACAATAAAAAAATGTTATCGTGAATATTAAAAGTGCTTTGAGGTGTTGTGGACTAAGCTGAAGAATGTTGTCAGTGCTTCTGTTCGCTTCAGGCGGACTCTTCAACATTGTGAGCTTTATTAAACAAAGAGAAATGCGTGTATTAGAAAATTATAGGTATGAGTGAAATGAATTATAGTGAAGAAGCTACTAGTTCCCCCTTTAGGGGGCGGAGGGGGCGCATTATCATAGCAGGAGGTGGAACAGGCGGACATATTTTTCCAGCAATTGCCATTGCAAATGCAATAAAGAAACAGGCCCCGGATATTGATCTGCTCTTCGTCGGCGCAAAAGGCAGGATGGAAATGGAAAAAATACCACAGGCCGGCTATAAAATCAAAGGTCTCGATATCGCCGGATATGATCGAAGTTCTTTGTTTAAAAATTTGAGTTTGCCGTTCAAATTAGTAAAAAGTTTTTTGCAGGTAAGAACCATATTTAACACGTTCAAACCTGCTGCTGTAGTTGGTGTTGGGGGATATTCAAGCTTTCCTGTTTTAAGATTTGCTCAAAGCAGGAGTATACCAACATTTATTCACGAGAGTAATTCATTTGCAGGCAAAAGCAATATGCTGCTGGGAAAGAAAGCAACAAAAATTTTTGTAGCGAGCGAGGGAATGGAAAAATTTTTTCCTGCAGAAAAAATTATGATCACGGGGAACCCGGTGAGAAAATCTATTGCGCAGTCATCAACCACAAAAACAGAAGCAATAAAATTTTTTGGATTAGACGAAAGCAGAACAACAATTCTTGCAGTAGGGGGAAGCCTTGGAGCAAGAAGTATTAACGAGGTAATAGCCGCGCATATACACGAATTTGATTCGCTTGATTTACAGTTGATCTGGCAAACAGGTAGAGCAACTGCTTCCCACTACATAGATCGTGGCAGAGGTTATAAAAACGTTTGGGTAAATGATTTTATACAGGAAATGGATAAAGCTTATGCGGCTGCAGATGCAGTAATATCAAGAGCAGGTGCAATGTCTGTCGCCGAACTATGCGTGGCGAAAAAACCTGTTGTTTTTGTTCCATATCCGTTAGCGGCAGAAGATCATCAAACAGTAAATGCAAAATATTTGGTTGACAGGGAAGCGGCATTAATGGTAAAGGATAGCGAGGCAAAAGCAAAATTATTTGCCGCTATTACGCAGGTTGCGAAAGATAAAACATTGCAGGAAAAGTTTAAAACGAACATTGCAAAATATGCCATAACAAATGCAGATGAAGTAATAGCGGAAGAGATATTGAGCCCTCTAAATCTCCCTAAAGGGAGACTTGGTTAAGCATTAAATTAATGAAAGAACAACAACATATCAATTTACTTAATAGCTCCCCTTTAGGGGGTGGGGGCTTGACGTCTCTTTACTTCATTGGTATTGGCGGTATTGGCATGAGTGCTCTTGCCCGTTATTTTCTTTCCTTAGGAAAAAAAGTAAGCGGGTACGACAGAACAAGAACACCATTAACAATTAAACTTGAAGAAACGGGCATTCCTGTTCATTATGAGGAGAATGTTGAGCTGGTTCCAAAAGATGCAGATGTAGTGGTCTATACACCGGCAATACCTTCTGGTCATAAAGAACTAATGTACTACAGGGAACATAATTATAAAGTTGTAAAACGCAGCGATGTATTGCAATGGATAACGGAGTCCTCATTTAACATATGTGTGGCAGGTACGCATGGCAAAACAACTGTCGCCACCATGATTGCACATATACTTCGCGATAGCGGTTATGGCTGTAATGCTTTCCTGGGCGGTATTTCAGCAAATTACGGAACTAATTTCTGGAGCAGTGATAAAAATGTGTGTGTGGTAGAGGCAGATGAATATGACCGTTCATTTTTAAAGTTAACGCCTGATGTTGGCATTATTACGGCAATGGACCCTGATCATCTTGATATATATGGTACTGCCGAAGAAGTTGAAAATGCGTTTGTGCAATTTTCTCAACGCATTAAAAAGGACGGATGCCTGATAAGCAAACATGGTTTAAGCCGTTCTGCAGAGCTGCGTGCAGCAAATCATTATACTTACGGTTTTGTTGACTCAGACGCGGATGTTTATGCTGCACATATTAAAGTTGAGAATGGAGCTTATACCTATAATGTGTTACATAAAGAGTGGGAACTTAAAAATATAACACTGTATATGGGGGGCTTGCATAATATAGAAAATAGTATCCCGTCGATAACAGCGGCCAGGTATTTGGGAATTTCAGACGAGCAAATAAGATCAGCGATTGCTTCCTTTAAAGGGGTTAAGAGAAGGTTTGAATACATTCTCAAACCTTCTTCTTTCCCCGCCAAAGAAAATGAAAAAGAGACTGTTCTGATCGATGATTATGCGCATCATCCCGAAGAATTAAAAGCATTGATCAGTGGTGTGAGAAGTTTGTTTAAAGATGAGAAATGTACCGTGATCTTTCAACCGCATTTATACAGCAGAACAAAAGATCTGGCAGTTGAATTTGCCGAGAGTCTTGATTTGGCAGACGAAGTAATACTTCTGCCTGTTTATCCTGCAAGGGAATTGCCAATTAAAGGTGTTAGCAGTGCAATGATATTGGATAAGATGAAGTTGACAGCGAAACAAATGTTGAGTAAAGAAGAAATGCTTGCATGGGTTAGCGAACATGAACCCAGATTATTGGTAATGTGCGGCGCCGGCGATATTGATGCATTGGTAGAACCGGTAAAGCAATTACTCGAAAGAAACAATGCGAATTGAAAATGTGGAAGAAAACCTTAAGCATAGTTGTATGGAGTGCAGCAGGTGTGGGTACATGCATGCTGCTTATTGCTGCTATGCAAAAAAAGGAAGAGAAAAAATGTACAGATATAAATATAGAGATCAGCGGAGCAAATAATCATGTGTTTGTAGATAAAAAAGATATACTGGAAATAATAGGTGATAATGGCGCGGCGAAGGAAAAAGAGATATCAGCTATTGAATTAAAAAAGATAGAAAATCAGATAGAGAAAATCGCATGGGTAAAAAAAGCTGATTTGTTCTTTGATAATAAACAGGTATTGCATGCAAACATTGAAGAGCGTGAGCCCCTCGCAAGAATATTTACGCTGCAGGGCAGATCATATTATATTGACAGCAGTTGCCACCGGTTGCCGTTAAGCGACAAGCTTTCTGCACGTGTGCCGATGTTTACATCTTTTCCGCCTGAGGCGGACAAAAAAATTTTGAGCCGGCCGGATAGTTTGGTGCTGATGGATGTAAAAAAAATGGCGCAATATATTCAGCAGGACAGCTTCCTGGTGGCACAGGTTGCACAAATTGACATTACCCGCAATGGAACGTATGAAATGATACCTGTGCTTGGCGACCAGGTGATAAGATTAGGAGATGCAGAAAACCTTGATGAAAAATTTACAAAGCTGGAGAACTTTTATAAACAGGTTTGGGCGAAGACCGGCTTTGAAAAATATGAAATAATAGATGTGCAGTATGCGAACCAGGTAGTGGCAACAAAAAGAGGAGCAGGTAAAGTATATATGGATACTGCAAAAGCTATGCAGCAGTTTGGTAACACATCCCGGCAAATAAAATCGGTATTAAATGATACGGCATTTACTGCTCCGGTTGTGAAACCATTTGTTGTAAAGGATTCATCGGCCAATGTGGCAAAACAGAACGACAGTAAAAAACTAAAAACAATAAAACCTGTCACAACAGAAAAGAAGACTAACACGATCATAAATAAAAAGAGGCCAAAGGCCGTGATGAAGAAGCCTCCTGAATCCCCCTGAAGGGGACTTTGTAAGCGGAGCGAAAAAATTGAAATGAATGAACTTTTACGACTTTGGAAAGTATATTAAAAATTGTTGAAAAAGTAATGATTGCTGAAATGCTCAGTTGAAAAGTTGAATAAAACATAAAGCCGGATCTCTTCATTAAAGGAGAGGTGAGTTGCGAACAGTTGCGTAAAAGAATCTGGCAAAAATCAAGAAATGGAATTAAACAATTAAAAGATCAACAACAATTCCTCATCTCCCCCTTAGGGGATGGGGGCAACACAATAAAACATCAAACTCTTTCCATAAACAACAAACAACTAAAACACAGATTATGAACCAAAGCGCTAATGTTACATCAAATGTACCTCAAATGCCTGTCCCGCTTGAGGAGGCGCCGATCATTGTTGGTCTTGACATTGGTACTACCAAGATTGCAGCCATTGCCGGGCGAAAAAATGAGTATGGCAAACTGGAAATTCTTGGTTTTGGCCGTGCCAACAGTAACGGTGTTCAGCATGGACAGGTGTTGAATATTGACCAAACTATCAAGGCTATTCATCAGGCATTGCAAAACTGCGATGAAAGTAATCCGGATCTTGAAATCAATGAAGTATATGTAGGGGTTGCAGGCCACCACATCAAGAGCCTTCAAACACGCGGCGATATTGTTCGCCAGGAGCCGGACATTGAGATCAAGCAATGGGAAATTGATCAGTTGGTTGACAACCAGCGCAAAACATTTATCCCTGCGGGTGATCAGATCATTGACGTAATACCACAGGATTTTCACGTTGACAATTTTCAAAACATCAAAGATCCTGTCGGTTACAATGGCGTTAAAGTAGGCGCTAACTTTCATATCATTACGGGAGACAGAAATGCAATCCGCAACATTAACCGTGCCGTGGAGCGCAGTGGTTTGAAAACAAAAGATCTCGTATTGCAACCGCTTGCTTCCTCAAGCGCCGTTATGAGTGATATTGATATGGAAGCAGGTGTTGCCATCCTGGACATTGGTGGCGGCACAAGTGATCTTGCAGTGTTTTATGAGGGCACATTAAGACATACTGCCGTTATACCTTTTGGCGGTGAGAATATTACTAATGACATACGCATGGGTCTTGGAGTTTTGAAAAGCCAGGCCGAAGCAATGAAAGTTCAGTTTGGGAGTGCACTGGCAAACGAGGCAAGAACTAATGCATACATTACAATTCCGGGATTAAAAGGGATGCCGGCGAAAGAGATAAGTGCAAGAAATCTTGCAAATATTATCCAGGCAAGGATGGGCGAAATACTTGATTTTGTCACGTACCATTTAAAACAGGTTGGGATGGATAATCGTGCATTGAATGGTGGTATAATTCTTACCGGCGGGGGATCACAGCTTACCCACCTGATACAGTTAACAGAATATGTCACGGGGCTGAATGCAAGAATTGGTTTTCCAACAGAGCATCTCGCACCAAATCATATTGATGAACTCAGGAAGCCAATGTATTCAACCTGTATTGGTTTAATATTAAAAGGTTATAGTGATTATGAAAGCAGGAGAAAAGAATTTGAGAATAAGTATAAAAAGGTGATAGTGCCTGATAGTTTAAAGAGAGATGGATCAGTTGCAGAAACACCGGCTATACTAAAACCAGAAACAGTGGATACGAGAAGACGCAAAGGACTTAACAGCTTCTGGGATAAATTCAAAGACAGCATCATCGATCTTTTTAAAGAAGAGGGAGATATGGAAATAAAATAAAAATGAAAAATAAAAAATTTTAAGGTTGAAGAAAATGTTGAAAAAATAAAAAAAAATTCGGTCTCACTTTCTAAAATAAAAACTTACTTACTGTTCCAAATTGAACTTACTAAACCAATAAAATAGTTGTTATGATACATTTTGATCTGCCGAAACAAAAATCATCTATCATCAAAGTACTTGGTGTAGGTGGTGGTGGAAGCAATGCGGTTAATTACATGTATGCGCAGGACATCGAAGGAGTTGATTTCATTATTTGTAATACAGATGCGAAGGCCCTGGAGCAAAGTCGCATACCAAATAAGATACAGCTGGGCCCGCATTTAACACAGGGGCTTGGTGCAGGAGCCAATCCTGAAGTTGGTAAACAGGCAACGGAGGAATCACTTGATGAGATCCGTAAAATTCTCGAAGTAAATACCAAGATGGCATTTATCACGGCAGGCATGGGTGGCGGCACAGGTACTGGTGGCGCACCGATCATTTCAAAAATATGCCGTGAATTAGGTATTCTTACTGTAGGTATTGTTACCACACCTTTTGCCTTTGAGGGTCCGCGACGTTTGAAACAGGCTGAGGAAGGCATCAGGCAAATGCAACCTTATGTAGATACTTTATTGGTGATAAGCAATGACAAACTGCGCATGCAGTATGGCAATCTGAAAATGACTGAAGCTTTTGGAAAGGCTGATAACGTTTTGGCTACAGCAGCGAAATGTATAACCGATATCATTAACAGCAGGGGAACGATTATTGTAGATTTTGCCGATGTATGTACTGTTATGAAGAATGGTGGTGTTGCTATTCTTGGCAGCGCTGCCGCAGAAGGAGAACACAGGGCGCAGAGCGCAATAGAGGAAGCATTAAGTTCGCCATTGCTGAATGATAATGATATTCGTGGTG
>DATBFI010000490.1:0-3076 GCA_036558585.1 Chitinophagaceae bacterium | reverse complement strand
CCCACCAATATCAACAGGAAATGGAACAATATTTATTTAGATTAAAACCTCAGGCTAAAGCTCAGAGATAGGAGATATTAATTGTTCAACATTCGTTCTATATGTTCGGCAATCTGTTCCGCCCATTTTGCATATTCTTTTCCTGACGGATGCAAGCCGTCTTCAGCAATAAGGGATTCGTCATTCACTGCCTCTCTTACACTCTCATTTATGTTGATATAATTTACTTTGTTTTGTTTTGCAATAGCTGCATTGATATTGTTTAAAATGTCTATTTCTTCTGCTATTTTTTTACTGTCTTTTTCTTTTGCAAATGGTGTAATACTATAGTCCGGAATGGACAAAACGATAACATGATCATTTTTATCGTTAGCGAAGTGAAGTGCTTTTTTCAATAAAAATTCAAAATCATTTTTATAATCTTCCGAGTTAAGACTGCGATACTGATTGTTAACGCCAATCAGCAGTGTTACAAAATCATAGGATTCACTGAATTTGGCATGCAGGATATGTTCTGCTAATTCAAGGGTTGTCCACCCGGTTCCAGCAACAACTTCGGGTGCATGAATATGAAGACTTTTATTACGCAATAATTGTACAACCCTGTAGGGAAAACTTTCATGCAAAGGAACAGCCTCACCGATTGTATAAGAATCACCTAATGCCAGATAGGTAAAGTAGTGTTTGGTCATGCTGTTAAGTGTAGAAATTAAATTTACTTGAAATGCTCGTTTGAGCAATTAATAAATACAAAGAAATATAACTTCCAATAATTTATATTCGATTCTAAAAATACAATAAACACAAATTTTTCAGATAAAATTTTGACTTTGTACAAATTTTGCCACCACTTGAATGCCATTGAGTAGGTATCAAAATATTACTCGATTATGCTTTGAATGTGCAAGAAATAAAGAACAATTGCCTTTTTCATACTTTAGCAGCATAGAAAAATAAAATCCGAAACTTGCCGGCAGGCAGGAAGGTCCGAAATCTAAAAATCTGAAATCAATTATGGCTGCTAAAACCGACCTGTTTCAATCTCCTGATTATTTTTTAGTGGATGAACTACTTACTGAAGAACATAAACTGATACGAGAGACGGTACGTAATTATGTGAAGCGAGAGATATCGCCAATTATTGAAGACTACGCACAGCGTGCAGAATTTCCCGAGCAGATTATAAAGCAGCTAGGCGATCTTGGATGCTTCGGCCCGACAATTCCCCAGGAATATGGCGGAGGCGGATTGGATTATATCAGTTATGGTTTAATGATGCAGGAACTCGAACGCGGTGATAGTGGTGTACGCTCAACTGCAAGTGTGCAGGGCTCTTTGGTAATGTTTCCTATTCATGCTTATGGAAGTGAGGAGCAGCGAAAAAAATATTTACCCAAACTTGCAAGCGGTGAATGGCTCGGCTGCTTTGGGCTAACAGAACCAGACCATGGCAGTAATCCTGCCGGAATGCTTTCAAATTTTAAAGGCAAGGGAGATCATGTAGTATTAAATGGTACAAAAATGTGGATCAGTAATGCACCTTACGCACAGATTGCAGTTGTATGGGCAAAAGATGAAACAGATGAAATAAAAGGTTTAATAGTTGAGAGGGGAATGCCTGGTTTTAGCACACCAACAACACATGGCAAATGGAGTTTGCGTGCCAGTGCAACGGGTGAATTGGTGTTTAATGATGTAAAAGTTCCGAAAGAGAATATTTTACCAAATGTAACAGGATTGAAAGGCCCGTTAAGCTGTTTAACAAAAGCACGTTATGGTATTGCATGGGGGGCGCTGGGTGCCGCAATGGATTGTTATGATACTGCTTTACGTTACAGTAAAGAAAGAATTCAATTTGACAGGCCTATCGGCGGATTTCAACTCCAGCAAAAAAAGCTTGCCGAGATGATCACAGAAATAACCAAAGCTCAATTATTGGTCTGGCGCTTAGGTGTACTGATGAATGAAAGTAAAGCAACACCCCAGCAGGTGAGCATGGCCAAACGCAACAGTTGTGAAATTGCAGCAAATATTGCGCGTGAAGCGCGGCAGATGCTTGGCGGTATGGGCATTACAGGTGAATACAGTATTATGCGCCACATGATGAACATGGAAAGTGTGCTTACTTATGAAGGTACTCATGATATACATTTACTCATTACCGGAATGGATGTAACAGGGATCAATGCGTTTAAGTAAAACTCCCATCCTCTGGCCGAAGACAGTGGGAGGAAATAGATAATTATGAACAACAATATTAAAAGTCCTCCCTTCAGGGAAGGTTTGGGAGGGCTTCGGATTTTTCTTCTTGGTATGATGGGCAGCGGTAAATCTTATTGGGCACAGCGCATAGCAGAAATCGCAAAAATGGATTGGATCGATCTGGATCAGCAAATTGAGAAAGATACTTCAATGACGATCAGGGAAATTTTTGCAGCAAATGGTGAAAATTTTTTCAGGGAAAGAGAACGGGATGCGTTGCGGAAATTATCCAAATATGATAATATAATTATTGCTACAGGTGGAGGCACACCCTGTTTTCACAACAACATGCAATGGATGAATGAGCAGGGTATCACCATTTGGATTGACGAACCAATTAATATACTGGCTGAAAGACTAAAAAAAGAAAAAGAACACCGGCCCTTAATAAAAGATTTATCCGGTAAAGAACTTCATGAATTTCTTTCCAGGAAGTTAGCTGAGCGCTCCCCCTTTTATTTGCAAGCACACTATCGTTTACAAAACGGCAATATTTCTGAACATAGTTTTGCGGAAATTTTAAAAATTACATGAATAAAGCATTTTTACTTACAGCCGCCGGTCTCGGAGCTTTAAGCGTTGCATTAGGTGCATTTGCCGCACATGGTTTACGCGATAAAGTTTCTGAATACATCCTGAACATTTTTGAAACAGCGGTGAAATATCAATTTTATCACGTGTTTGCATTACTGGCCATCGGAATTTTATTTCAGTGGTATAACAATCAGTGGTTGTTATGGAGCGGCCGCTTATTTATAGCCGGTATTCTTTTGTTTTGTGGTTCATTGTATGCATTAACTTATTTTCTTGCTAA
>DATBFI010000489.1:0-3344 GCA_036558585.1 Chitinophagaceae bacterium | reverse complement strand
AGCGCCGCCGGGTCGCAGAATGGGTCATGCCGGTGCCATAGTTGGTGGCGCAGATGATACTGCTGCGGCAAAAATGAAGATCATGGGCGAGTGCGGTTTGCATGTGGTTGCAAGCCCGGCAGACATTGGCAAAACAATGGCGAAAGCATTAAAGAAATAAAAGAAAAAAATAAATCGCTATTATTTTTATAATTGACTTGTCCTGAAATAAAATTTTGTTTTGTACTTAGCTATAGAATACACATTAAACTTCTGTTCCGCCCGGGCGGATCTTTAACCCGTTAGAATCTGTTGAATAAAATTTCAAAAAGCAGTTTATCTTTATTAACTATTTGAAGTTTGACAAACAACAAATGCAGAAAACTATAAACTTAAACCCTAAATGCCCAACGACCTTTTATATCAAATTGCATTAACCCTTATTCCGAATATAGGTCCTGTACAAGCTAAGATCCTTGTTGAACATTTTGGGAATGCCGAAACCATTTTTAAAGCAAGCTTGAAGAGATTAAGCGGTATTGAAAATATCGGAGAAGTAAGAGCACGTTGCATTAAATCATTTCAAAATTTTTCCGCGGCGGAAGAGGAAATTGAGTTTATTGAGCGGTACAAGATCCAGCCATTTTTTATCGCTGATAAAAATTATCCTCAGCGGCTATTGAACTGTTATGATCCCCCTACATTACTATACTACCGGGGTAATGCGGATTTAAATGCATCAAAGATCATCAGTGTCATTGGCACAAGAAACAATACGGACTACGGAAAACAAGTCACTGAAAAATTAGTAAGTGATCTAAAAGAAGAAAATGTTGTGATCGTAAGCGGTCTTGCATTTGGTGTTGATGCGATAGCTCACAAAACAGCCATACAAAATAACCTGCAAACGATCGGAGTATTAGCACATGGATTGGATACCATTTATCCTTCCCAGCACAAAAGTCTCGCAAAAGAAATATTACAAAACGGTGGTTTGCTAACCGAACTCAGGAAAAATACAAAGCCTGATAAACATAATTTCCCCAAACGAAATCGCATAGTTGCCGGAATAGCTGATGCTACAGTTGTGATTGAGACTGCCCTTAAGGGAGGCAGTATGATCACCGCAGAATTGGCAAATAATTACAATCGCGATGTTTTTGCGTTTCCGGGCAAAACAACTGATACTAAAAGCGCCGGGTGTAATTATCTTATAAAACAAAACTGTGCGGCACTGCTTACCGGTGCACAGCAATTGATAGAAGCATTAGGGTGGGAACAGAAAAAAGCAAAGCCCAAAACGCAAAGAGAATTATTTATCAATCTTTCGGATGATGAAAAGGTTATCGTTGATATAATAAAAGAAAAAGATGCTGTTCACATAGACGAATTGTTTTTGAAAAGTGGTTTAAGCAGCAGCGCAATTGCTGCGTCGATGCTTAATCTTGAATTGCAAAATGTAATTGTAAGCTTGCCGGGAAAGATGTATAGGTTGGTTTAGTTACCGGTTACAGGTTACAAGTTGCAAGGCTAGAAACCAACAAAATATTTTTATGAAAAGTTATTATGATCTAGAGATTTATCAGGAATCAAAAAGTTTAGCAATTGAGGTTCATAAAATGACCTTGCAACTTCCAAAGTTTGAATTATATGAGGAGGGTGGTCAAATAAGACGTTCATCTAAAGGAGTGTCAAGCGCAATTGTAGAAGGTTACGGAAGGAAACGCTATAAGAATGATTTCATCAAATATTTAGTCATTTCTCACACTGAATGTGATGAGACATTAGTTCATCTTGATTTTCTCTTTGAAACCGGATCAATGAAAGATAAGGAACTGTATAGCAGATTAAAGGAAGCATATATCCAATTAAGCAAAAAAATTTATAATTACATTATATGGGTAGAAACAAACTGGAAATAATCGGAAAAATAATAACAACTTGTCACTTGCCACCACAATATCCATGCAACTTAATAATCTGTAACCCTGCAACCTGCACAACTTGCAACTTGTAACTTTCAACTTGTTGCATATCTTTGCACATGGCAACACTAATTGATCCTCCCGGCAAGAAGACAAACAAATCAAGATTCTTTGGCGAAGGTCTCACCTTTGATGATGTTTTGCTGATGCCTGCATATAGCCAGGTCTTACCACGCGAAGTAAATATTCAGTCTAAATTAACAAAGTCATTAACATTAAATGTACCCATTCTTTCAGCAGCAATGGATACTGTAACTGAAGCGGGTCTTGCTATTGCTCTGGCACGTGAAGGAGGTTTAGGTATTCTTCATAAAAATATGAGTATAGACAGGCAGGCGGAACAGGTGCGTAAAGTAAAACGCAGTGAAAGTGGTTTAATTGTCGATCCTATTACTCTCCCTGATGATGCTACCATTGGAGATGCATTACGTTTAATGAAAGAAAACAAAATTGGCGGCATTCCAATTGTAGATAACAACAATAAATTAGTTGGTATCCTCACTAATCGCGATCTGCGCTTTGAAACAGATAAAAAAAGAAAGGTAAAGGAAGTAATGACGACCGAAAATCTCATCATCGCGCCTGAAGGCACAGATTTAAAAAAAGCAGAGAAAATTTTACATCAATACAAAATTGAAAAGTTGCCTGTCGTAAATAAGCAAGGCATTCTTATTGGATTAATTACTTACAGGGATATTTTACAAATACGAAACTTTCCCAATGCTGTTAAAGATCATATGGGACGGTTGCTTGTAGGCGCAGCACTTGGTATCACAAAAGATATTTCTGACAGAGCCTCTGCTCTGCAAAAAGTAGGAGTGGATATTGTAACTCTCGACAGCGCGCATGGACATAGTAAGGGTGTTTTAGATGCAGTGAAGTTGTTGAAAAAGAATTTTAAAAATCTTCCGGTAATCGCCGGTAACGTTGGAACCGCTGCCGGTGCAAAAGCGATGGCAGAAACAGGTGCAGATGCGATAAAGGTTGGTATTGGTCCCGGTTCTATTTGCACAACAAGAATTGTGGCTGGTGCTGGGATTCCACAGCTTACAGCGGTCATGGAAGCAGCATCTGCATTAAAAGAAAAACAAGTTCCGCTTATTGCAGACGGAGGTATTCGTTATACAGGTGATATGGTAAAAGCCCTTGCCGCAGGTGCAAATGTTGTAATGATGGGAAGTGTTTTTGCAGGAGTTGAAGAAAGCCCGGGTGAAACGATTATTTATGAAGGTCGGAAGTTCAAGGAGTATCGTGGTATGGGAAGTATTGGCGCTATGCAACAAGGCAGTGGTGATCGTTATTTCCAGGATGTTGAAGACGACATAAAAAAATTAGTTCCTGAAGGTATCGAGGGTCGTGTTGCATATAAAGGGAACCTGA
>DATBFI010000488.1:0-1916 GCA_036558585.1 Chitinophagaceae bacterium | reverse complement strand
AAAACTTCTTTCAAAACACTGTTTATGCTCACCTCAAAGAACTTTCTTCTGATAGCCTTAAATTCTCTTTTGGTTTTTTCAAATAAGGTTTATTCGCAATCGTTGGCGGATTCCGTTGTTAAAAAAATTGATACTCTGTTTACAAAATGGAATAATGAAAACAGTCCGGGCTGTACCATTGGAATTGTACGAAATGATTCTCTTATTTATGCGAAGGGCTATGGCATGGCAAACCTTGAATACAATGTACCAAATGAACCCGGAACCATTTTTCATATGGCTTCCATTTCAAAACAATTTACCGCTTATTCAATCGTGCTGCTGGCAAGACAGGGAAAACTAAACCTGGAAGATGATATTCATAAATACCTTACCTGGTTTCCTGATCTGAAGGAAAAGATAACGATAAGAAATCTGCTCAATCACACCAGTGGTATAAGAGATCAATGGCAATTGCTTGCTATATCAGGCACAAGACTGGATGATGTGATCAAGCAAGATCATATTATAAAAATCCTGGGCAAACAAACAGCACTAAATTTTAAACCGGGTGAGCAATACAATTACTCCAACAGCGGCTTTACCATGCTTGCAGAAATAGTAAAATCAGTAACGGGTCAATCGTTGAGAAAGTTTACAGACTCTGCAATCTTTAAACCTTTGGGAATGAATAATACTCATTTTCATGATGATTATACAGAGATAGTAAAGAATCGTTCCTATTCCTATGACAGAACTGATACGAATCATTTTGCAAACAGCATTTTAAGTTATTCAAATGTGGGCGCCACGAGTCTGTTCACGAATATCAATGATATGAGCGAATGGATCATGAATTTTTATGATCACAAAGTAGGTGACCAAAAAGATATTGATCAATTAACAGAAAAAGGAAAACTGAACAATGGAAAAGAATTAAGTTATGCATTAGGAATTGTATCGGGCACCTATAGAGGATGGCGACAATTTTCTCACGGTGGCGCCGATGCCGGCTACAGAACAAGTGTATCAGTTTTTCCTGATCTTAAAACGGGATTTATTGTTTTTAGTAATGTAGGAGATTTTAATGCAGGGGGGAAAGCTGATGAGATAGCCAATCTTTTTATTAGAGACACTACTCAAAAAAAGGATGAAATGTTGAAAGATAAAAAAGACAGTGCCGGAGCAATTTTAAAAGATACTGTCTCAATGAAAAAATTTTTGGGTAGCTACATTTCGGAAGACGGTTTGCAATTAAGTTTTGATATCAAACAGGGTAAATTGTATAACCATGTTTTTGGACAGACGTTTCTTTTAGCAAAAGAGCAAAAGGATACATTTTCAATACTCAATATGCCTGAGATAAAAATTATTTTTAGCCTTAAGGGAAACGATACAAATGCTGTTGCTATAACGCCTGATAAAATATATCATCTTAAGAAGTATATAAAGGATATGGTACAGCCGGATCAATTACTAAAGGCTTATGTTGGAACTTACTATTGTCCTGAACTCGATTGCAAATACGGGATAGCGTTAAAAAATCATCGGTTAGTGCTTACAAATAATAAATATGACGACACCGAATTAACATTAGTTGGCACCGAGCACCTGGTAAATGATTATTGGTGGATAAATCATTTAATGATACTACGAAATGATAAAAATCAGATTAAAGGATTTGAAGTAAACAGCGGAAGAATAATGCATTTGCTATTTAATAAAATTGAGTGAGGCTGAATTTTTTTAGAATTATCTCACATTAAAATTATGTTGTTTTAGCAACAATGTTTTCAGGTTCTTTTGAGGAAGAGAGAAGAACAACAACAAGTCCTGCAACACCAAACAATACATGCGGCAAATACACTTTATCTGAAAAATGAAATAACCAGGGCGAAGCAATAAGAAAAACGCTGAATATTACATCTAACAACAAA